>NZ_JBEYLC010000066.1:0-28887 GCF_040635885.1 Nocardiopsis sp. NPDC006832
CTCGGCCATCATGTGCTGCTCACGCTCCAACCGCTCCGCACGCTCACGCAACCGCTCCACCAACTCACGCCGCGTACCGATCCACAAACCGGCGACCGTGGGCATGGCGAAGACGAAGACCCCGGTCATCACGTATTGGGCCACCGTGGCGTGGAAGACGACCCCGTGGGCCACACAGCCCAGCGTGAACCAAAGGGCGAGAACCCTGCGGTCGTCGAAGTGGGCCGGGTAGGAGTACAGACCCACCATCAGCGGGATCGGGTTGCCGTACAGCGCCAACATCAGCAGCCCGGCCAGCAACAGCCACCTCGGGGCACTGCGCCGCCACAACATCGTCAGCGAGGCCAGGACCCCGGGCACCACGAAGCACAGCGCACCCAGGCCCAGCAACCACCAGCGCTCTCCCGCGAACGAGGAGAGGAAGTCCGTGAGCGGTGTGGAGAGCAGACCCAGTTCCCCGGTGATCCCGACCAGCATCGCCACCCCGCTGAAGGGCAGCGTGAACAGGGCGAAACACCAGTCGGCGATGCGCAACCGACGGTTCCACCACCACATCCCGTTCCGCCGCGCCAGCGCCTTGACCCGGTCCGTCCGCTCGCTCATGCGCCCCATCATCGGCCCGAGTATAAGAGGTCCCCGCCCCGTGCTCGATCGTGTACGGGTTCGGGGCCCGGATGGTGCGCCATCCGGGCCCCGGATCCCCCCCCAGTCGGCCGAGACGACGGCCCAGGACGGTGGCCGCCTCTCGATCCGCGGATCGGACGGCCCGAGGGCCGCCCCTGATGGTCAGTTCGCCATGCCGGTGGAGGCGTAGCCCTCCACGAAACGACGTTGTAGGACCAGGAACAACACCAGTACGGGCAGGATCATGATGATCCCGGCCGCGCTCACCAGGGCGTAGTTGACGGTGAAGCCCTGCTGGAAGGAGTACAACGAGATCGACACCGGGAGGGCCTCGTTGTCCTGGATGAAGGTGACCGCGAGGAGGAACTCGTTGTAGGCCTGGAGCGCGGCGACCAGGCCGGCGGTGATCACACCGGGCCAGATGAGGGGCAGCACGATGCGGAAGAACACCGTCGCCTCCCCCGCCCCGTCCATGCGGGCTGCCGCCTCGTAGTCGGGCGGGATGGCAATGAGGTACGACCTGAGCAGCAGGGTGCTGAACGGGCTGTAGATCGCCCAGTAGATCAGGATGAGCCCGATCTGCGTGTCGTACAGGCCCAACCGCGTCCACCAGTTCACCAGCGGAACGAGGAAGAGCTGGATGGGCAGCGCCGTCACCACCAGGAGGTACATCGTGAGCGCGCCGGGGGCCGGGATGTCCAACCGGACCATGGCGTAGGCGGCCATTCCGGAGATCAGGCACACCCCGGTCGCCGTGGCGAGCACGATGACCAGGCTGTTGGACAGGCCCGCCGCCATGTTCGCGTTCTGCCAGGCGGTGAGGAAGTTGTCCCACATCGCCTCGGCGGGCGGCCCCATCGGGTTGGTGCTGATCTCGGCCGGGTTCTTCAGCGAGCTGAAGAGCAGGACCAGGATCGGGCCGATGGCGTACAGGGCCAGTAGTACGAGAACCAGGTAGACGAGCGGCCCACCTCCCCGGGAGGAGGTCACGCGTCGCCTTCGCGGCGCGCGCCGTTCCGATACGGACGTCATCACACCTCCCAGCGCAGTCGGCGCCGGAGCACGAGGTAACCGGCGATGGTGGTGGCACTGATCAGGGCCATGACGACGCCTACGGCGGAGGCGTGACCGGCGCGGCCCTCACCGAACGCCGTTCGGTAGAGCAGGGTGCTCAGCATGTCCGTGGAACCGGCGGGGCCGCCCTGGGTGAGGATGTAGACGTAGTCGAAGACCAGGAACGACCAGATGATGGTCATCAGCAGCAGAAAGACCAGGGTCGGCCTGATGCCCGGCAGGGTGACGTGCCAGAACTCGCGCCAGCGTCCCGCCCCGTCCAGCCGGGCCGCCTCGTACAGGGCCGGGTTGACCGACTGCATGGCCGCCAGGAAGAGCATGACCAGGAAGCCCCACCACTGCCAGTTGTTGATGAGGGCGATGGCGCCCAGCGCCAGTTCCGGGTCACCGAGCGGGTTGAGGCCGTCCATCCCCGGCACCCCGAAGGAATCCAGGACGGGGATGATCCCGGCCGTCGGGCTGAGGATCTGCCGCCACACGGCCGCCGAGACGACCGTGGCCACCACGTACGGAATGAAGAACAGGGTCTGGAAGAGGAGCCGCCCCCGGCGGATACGGCTGAGCAGGTAGGCGCCCAACAGGCCCATGCTCATGGGCACCGTGAGGAAGAACAACGTCCACAACAGGTTGTGGCCGAGCGCGTTGACGAAGGCTTCGTCCCCGGCCAACGCGGCGTAGTTCTCCCACCCGACGAAGGACGGGGTGTTGATCCCGTCCCAGTCGGTGAACGAGTACGCCACCGAGGTCAGCGCCGGTCCGGCGATCACCAGGACGTTGACGATCAACAAAGGCGCCAGGAACAGGAACCCGGTCAGGCGGCGACGCCTGTTGGTGCGGGCCGGCGAGGGACGCGATGTGGCTGTTCCCCCGCCGGCCACGAGAGTGGTGGTGGACATCCGGTGGGTGGTTTCCGTTCCCTGTCTACTGGGGCGTGAACGGGGCGGGGGAGGCGCCCGAACCGAGTTCCTGGTGGAAGGTCGAGTCCAGGATCTCCGTGTACTCCTCGGGCGACATGTCACCGGTGATGACCTTGTCGAACTCGGTGTACAGCGCGGTGTTGGTCTCGGGCGGGAGGAAGGTCCAGCTCGCGTAGCCGATGTTGGTCGACGCGGGGATCTCCTCGTACAGGCGCTGGACCCTGGGGTCGGTGTCCTCGGGGAAGTCGGAGGCCTCGTAGGCGACCGGGGGCGGGTTCTCCCCCTGCACGGCCAGGTACTCCAGGGAACGGGTGGTGTCGCCCATGATGTGGTCCAGGAACGCAGCCGCGGCGTCGGGGTCGGAACTGGCGGAGTCGATCGACAGCGCGGTTCCGATAGCGAGGGGGAACACACCCGGGTCGACGTCGTCGGCCAGGGAGGGCAGCGGCGCCCAGTCCCAGTCCTCGGGGTCGTTGCCCGAGTCGGTGAAGAAACTCCCCATGGAGCTGAAGCTCCAGGTACCGCTCATGTACATCGCCACGTCACCGGTGGCCAGTCCGGTGCACATGTCGGGGTCGGTGTTGGTGAAGTAACGGTCGGCACCGCCGCCCCACCATCCCTTGTCCAGCTGCGACTTCATCGACTTGAAGAGGTCGACCACGACCGGGTCGGACCAGTCGCGGTGACCGGTGAGCACGTCGTACAGGAAGCGCGGTCCCAGTCCGGCGTTGAGCAGGCAGGTCAGGTACCACTCGCTCTGAGCGGGGTAGCCGCTGTTGCCCGCGCCGACCGGGATCATGCCCTTGGAGTCGGCGTCCTCGCAGAGGTCCTCGAACTCGGCCTTGGTCGTGGGAGGCGTCCAGCCGTTGTCCTCGAAGACGGCCCGGTTGTAGTACAGGACCATGGAGCCGTAGCTGGTGGGGACGGAGTGGAGGCGGTCGTCCACCCGGCTCAGCTGCATGGCCCAGGGCAGCAGGCGGTCCTCCCACCCGTACTCGGTCGCGTAGTCGTCCAGTTCGAGGGTCTTGAGGCCCTGAGCGTAGTTGACCGAGGTGGAGGGGCCGGGCGAGTAGATGATGTCCGGGGCGTTTCCGGAGGAGACGGCGGTGTCGGTGAGCGAGGCCAGGTCGGTGAGCTGCTTGGTCGACATGCTCACCGAGTGCCCGCTGGACTCGTTGAAGGTATCGATGAACTGGGAGCGGAAGTACTCCTCGGTCTCGGGCGTGGGGAAGGCACCCCAGTACTCGACACCGGAAGAGGAACCGCCCCCAGAGTTTCCGCAGCCCGACAGGAGCCAGGCGCCGGCGAACGCTCCTCCCGCCAGCTTGAACATGTCACGGCGGGGAAGTTGGTAGGTCACGGGGGTCCTTTTGGGGTCGTCAGGTCGATTCACGGACGATGAGTTTTTGGGGGAGCACGACCTCGCGCACGCCTTCACTGGGGGTGCCGGATAGGCGGTCGAGGAGGAGACGCGCACAAGCCCGACCTATCTCAAAGGCGGGGTTGTGCACGGTGGTGAGTCGCGGCGTCACCAGTGAGGCGGCCTCGATGTCGTCGTAGCCGGTGACGGCGACGTCGCCGGGGACGGTCAGTCCCCTCTCGCGGATCGCGTCCATGGCACCGACGGCCATCAGGTCGTTTCCGCAGACCAGGGCCTCGGGCCTCGGCTCCAGGTTCAACAACGCGTGCGAACCGCTCGCCCCCCCGGTGCGTGTGAAGGACCCCGTGACGATGAGGTCCTCGTCCACGTCCAGGCCGAACTCGCGAAGGGCCCGGTGGTAGCCGGCCAGGCGCAGTCGCCCGGGCGCACTGTCGAGTTCGCCGTTGACCAACCCGATCCTGCGGTAGCCGCGCTCCAGCAGGTGTGCGACCACATCGGCCATACCACCGGTGTCGTCGGCGCGCACGATGTCACCGAAGCGCGGGTCCAGTTCGCCGCTGAGTCGCACCAGCGCGGTCCCTGCGGCGGTGATGTCGTTGAAGTGGCGGTCCTGCGCGTTCAACGACGCCAGGACGACACCGTCGACCCTGCGGTTCAGCAGGTGACCGATCACCGAGTCCAGGTCCTGGGTGGTCCCCTGGGCCACACAGACCGAGATCAGGAACCCCTCGGGCTGTAGAACCTCCTGCAGCCCCGCCGCCATCAGCGGATAGAACGGGTTGGTGACGTCGGAGACGACCAGGGCGACCGCGTGACTACGACCGGTGCGCAGTCCCCGGGCCGAGGGGTCGGGGCGGTACCCCAGTTCCTCGATGACCCTTAGCACTTTGGCCTTGGTGCGTTCACTCACCGGCCTGCGACCGCTCAGAACGTGGGAGACGGTCGTGACGCTCACCGCGGCGGCGGCTGCGACATCGGCGATGCCGACGCGGTGTTCCTTGCTCATCGTCCCCACTTCGACGCATGCAAAACGTCTTGCAAATTTCCGAGCCTCATGGTGTCGAAATCACTCCGAACTGTCAAACAAACCACCGATGTTCCCTTTTGCTCCTGCTCTGAGCTCGTGCCATCCTGGTTCGGCTTATGCAAAACGATGTGAGAGGACTCCGATGGTCACGCGTGACCGGTGCCGAGGGGCACTGTTGGGGTTGGCCGTCGGCGACGCCATGGGGGCGCCCACCGAGGGCATGACCCCGGAGGCCATCCACGCCGCACACGGACGTGTCGAGGGATTTCTCCACACCCAGGCCTCGGGAACCGATGACACCGAGTACGCGGTGTTGTGCGCCCAAGGGCTGCTCGCCCACGGTCGCCGGTTGACCTCGAACGACGTCGCGGCCGTATGGACACGGGCCGTGCTGACGCAGAACGGGGGGTTCCACGGGGCCGGCTTCAGCGAGATGGGCGCCATCGCCAATCTCCGCGCCGGGGTCGCCCCGCCTGTGAGCGGCAACGACAACCACGAATCGTGGAGCGATGGCGCGGCCATGAGGGTGGCGCCCATCGGTGTCCTGTGCGCCGGTGATCCGGCGGAGGCGGCCCGACTCGCCCGCGAGGACGCCCAGGTCAGTCATGCCGCGGACGGGATCTACGGGGCACAGGCCATCGCCGCGGCCGTGGCGCGCGCTCTGGTGACCGACGACCACACCGAGGTCATCGCCGCCGGCCTCGCCGCGGTGGCCGAGGACACTTGGACCGCCAGGCTCCTTCGGCAGGCCCTGGACGTGGCGTCCCATGCTTCCAGCATGGCCGAAGCGGAGCGGGAACTCTACCGTCGGATCCCGCTCTTCCACTACCCCTGGCCCGACAGCGCCCCCGAGGCGGTGGCCCTGGCCTTCGGGCTCTTCGCCGCGGCCCGGGGCGCCTTCGTCCCCAGCGTGGTGAGCGCCGTCAACATCGGCCGGGACTCGGACACGATCGCGGCCATGGCGGGGGCCATGGCCGGAGCAATGCACGGTGAGACCGCCATCCCCCGAGAGTGGCGGACCAAGGTCAGGCAGGTCTCCGGAGTCTGTGTGACCGCGACCGCCGGCACCGACCTGGTGGACCTGGCCGACGCCCTGTACGAGGTTTCCCAGGGGAACGAGGAGTACGAGAATGCGACCTGAGAACGCTCGCGGCGCCCTGCTCGGCCTGGCGATGGGCGATGCCCTGGGCCTGCCCGCGGAGTACCACCGTCACGCCCGCGCCGGTTGGGGTCGCGGTGTGCTGTGGGAGAAGAACGTCGACCTGGACCGTCAACAGATCTCCCGCCCCCTCCTGCCCTTCGTTCCGGGGCACACCGAGCTCAACCCGCTGTGCGGGACCGACGACACCGAGACCGCCGCCACCGCCGCGCTCGTCCTGTTGGAAGCCGGTGCGCACGACCTGCGGTCGCTGTTCCAGGAGTGGCGCACGCACTACGTGGACACCGAGGACGTCTGGTGCGGGATCGCCGAGCGGGGTGCGGTCCTCCACGCCCTCGAAGGCCGGGTCCCGCCGGTGACGGGAACCGACAACCCGGTCTACTGGGACGACGGGGCGGTACCGGCGGCGGTGTCCGTCGGTCTGTTCCACTCCGGTGACACCCGGAAGGCCTCCGAGACGGCAACGGAGTACGCACGCATCACGCACGACCGTGACGGCGTGTGGGCGGCGGGTGCGATGGCGCACGCCATCGCCGCCCTGGCCGCCGGAGAGCACCTCGTCACGGCCCTGTCGGAGGCCGAGCGCACCGTTCCGGACGACAGCTGGCTGCGCCGCGGCATCGAACGCGCCGCGGCCATCGTTCCCGACCGAGCGGAAGGCGTGTTCGCGACGGTCCCGAGCCTGATCGACGCCTTCGGACGTCCCGGTTACAGCCACGGTGGCGTGGCACCCGAGACCCTTCCGCTCGCCTTCGCCATCACACGCCTGGTCGAAGGTGACCTCACGTCCGGTCTACAGACCGCGGCCCTGTTCCCACGCCAGTCCGACAGCCTGCCCGCGATGGTGGGAGCCCTGTGCGGAGCGACCGGTGGCGACGACGCGGTCCCCGACACCTGGCGAGACCACGTCGACCTGGTCGAAGGGGTCCTCCTGCCACGGGTGGCCGGACAACGCCTGACCGAGCTGGCGGACCGGCTGGTGACGCCTCGTACGAGTACGGAACACCTGGGCGCGCCCACGCGCTGACCCGGTCCCGCGATTCCGGCGGCCACGCGGTCGATCCGCCGTGGCCGTCGGTCGGCCCATCAAACGGACGCGTCCTCGCGCACGGCGGGAAAGACGCTCCGCAACAGGTGGAGAATCGTCTTGGTCAGCATGACGTGCAGGTCCGCACGGCTGAGCGCGTCCCGCACCAACCACTCCCTGGAAGCGGCCTTGAGCATGCTCCCGTAGGCGCGGACCATCGCGCGTAGCTTCTCCCGCCCCTCGACCACGTCGGTCATCATGGCGGCCTGGAGAAGGTGGTCGGTGGCCACCTCATCGGCTTCGAGCATGATCTCCTCGGTGTCGCGGTCCTGCCCGATGGCCTCGGAGCCGATGGCCGACAGCCACATCTCCGCGTTGCGTTCGACAAAGTCCAACCAGCGGTCCACGCAGATCGAGATCCGTTCCTCGATCGTGGTCCGGGGCAGGTTCTCCGCCACCGAGTGCGGCACCAACAGCATCTGCCGCACGACTTCGAGGTACAGCTGTCGTTTGCCACCGAAGTAGTGGTTGACCAGTCCCCGCGCGGCCCCCGCCTCCTGGGCGATCTCGGAGACCGAGACGGCCGAGTACGTCCGCTCACCGAACAGTCTGCGGGCCACGGTGAGGATCTCCGAACGCCTCTGATCCGGTTCGAGTCGCCGCCGTTGCATGGGAGGTCCCATGGCCTTCCACCCCTTCCCCCGGGTTGACGGGGCGCTAATACCGGCCGCAAAAGTGCCTCCGACGCACCGGCCGGCCCTACCCGGAGTTCACTGATCTGAACCGTAACGAACGCTGGAATCTTACCCGATCAGCCTTCCATGGATGACCTTCCAGCACTATTGACACACCGACAATAACTTGAGGACAATGATCGGAGTTCTCGGATCCAACGCAGAAGGAAGGCCCGGCATGCCACGAGTCCTGACCGACGAGCAAAAGGACCTGGTCGAGTCGATCAACCGGTTCTGCCAGAACGAATTCGGCACCAAGGACCAGCGCGACGCGCTCACCGACCACGGACGGGAACCGCACAGCCAGGCCGTCTACGACAAGATGGCCGACCTGGGCTGGTTGGGCATCTCCCTGCCCGAGGAGTACGGAGGCTCGGGTCTCGGTATGACGGACCTGTGCCTCTTCCTTGAGGAGACCGCCTACGGCCGGGCCCCGATCAGCGGTTTCGGCACCACCATCATCGCCGCCGCGACCTACGAGAAGTTCGGCACCGAGGAACAGAAGCGCAAGGTCCTCGAAGGCGTCGTGCGGGGCCGGGTCGAGGCCATCTCCATGTCGGAGCCCGGCGCCGGCTCCGACGTCGGCGCCCTGGTCTGCAAGGCCGAGCGCACCGAAGGCGGGTACGTGGTCAACGGTCAAAAGACCTGGTGCTCCAACGCGCACATCTCCGACCACATCCTGCTCGTCGCCCGCACCTCCGGCGAGGGCTCCAAGCACCAGGGCCTGACCCAGTTCATGGTGCCGACCGACACCGAGGGTCTGAAGATCAGCGGCATCGACACCATGGGCGGCCGTGAGGTCAACGACCTCTACTTCACCGACTGCTTCGTGCCGGACTCGGCCGTGGTCGGCGCGCGGGGCCAGGCCTGGGCCCAGCTCATGTCCGGACTGAACCTGGAGCGCATGATCCTGGCCGCCCTCACGCTCGGCACCGCGCGTCGGGCCTTCGACGACACCCTGGACTACGTGAGTCGGCGCGAGCAGTTCGGTCGACCGATCGGATCCTTCCAGGCGCTCAAACACCGCATCGCGGACATGGCCACCGAACTCGAATGCGCCCGGCTCCTGCTGGACGACGTCGCCGCCGCCATCGACGCCGAACCCGACCGCGTCTTCGCGCGCGAGGCCTCCATGGCCAAGCTCAAGTGCACCGAACTGGCCAAGCACGTGACCCTGGAGGGCATGCAGATGCTGGGCGGCTACGGATACGCCACCGAGTACGGAATGGAGTCGCTGCTGCGCTCGACCGTGGTCTCCACCGTGTACGGGGGCACGAGCGAGATCCAGCGGGACATCATCGGCAAGACCTACGGGCTGTGAGGCGCACCGATGCTGACGACCCGATTCACCGAGACCTTCGGGATCGAGCACCCGATCGCCCAGGGCGGCATGCAGTGGGTGGGACGGGCCGGGCTCGTCGCGGCCGTGGCCGAATCCGGCGCGCTCGGGTTCCTGACCGCGCTGACCCAACCGACCCCGGAGGCACTGACCCAGGAGATCCGGCGCTGTCGGGAGATGACCGACAGGCCGTTCGGCGTCAACCTCACCATCCTCCCCTCCATCAACCCTCCCCCCTACGACGAGTACCGTCAGGCGATCATCGAGAGCGGCGTCAAGATCGTGGAGACGGCCGGTTTCAACCCGGCCGAACACATGCCGCGATTCCGCGAGGCCGGGGTCAAGGTGCTGCACAAGTGCACCAGCGTGCGGCACGCGATCAAGGCCGAGCGGATCGGCGTCGACGCGGTGAGCGTCGACGGGTTCGAGTGCGCCGGTCACCCGGGTGAGGACGACATCCCCGGGCTCGTCCTCATCCCCGCCGCGGCGAGGAGGTTGTCGATCCCCATGATCGCCTCCGGCGGTTTCGTGGACGGTGCCGGGCTGACCGCGGCCCTGGCCCTGGGCGCCGACGGCGTCAACATGGGCAGCCGGTTCCTGTGCACGGCCGAGTCCCCGGTGCACCAGAGGGTCAAGGAACAGATCGTCGCCGGCAGCGAGGTGCAGACCGAACTGATCTTCCGTTCCCTGCGCAACACGGCGCGGGTGGCGAGCAACTCGGTCAGCCGGAAGGTCGTCGAGATCCTGGCCGATGGGGGCACCTTCCCCGACGTCCGGGACCTGGTCTCCGGGGCCCGCGGGCGCAAGGTGTTCGAGGACGGTGACGTCGAGGCCGGGATCTGGAGCGTGGGTCTGGCCCAGGGCCTGATCGAGGACATCCCGACCGTCGGAGAGGTCGTCGACCGCATCGTGGCCGAGGCCGAGGAGCTGATCTCCCGGCGTCTTCCCTCCCTGCACCGGTCCGACTCCCCCGTGTGAGGCCCGTGTCCCGTCAACATGGAGGGGCCGGGTGACCGTTCGATCGGTCACCCGGCCCCCTCTTTTTCAGGGAGGTGCGACCGACGGGAGGAGTCCCCCTGGCGCGGAAGGGGGACGGTCGGCCGCACCCGTTCAGGTGGTCCGATAGAGCTCGTCGATCACGTCGGCGTAGCGCTCCGAGACGACCCTGCGCTTCAGGCTCAGCTTGGGGGTCAGCTCACCGGACTCGGCGGTCCACGGTCCACCCAGGACCTTGTACTTCTTGACCTGTTCGACCTGGGCGAGCACCGAGTTGGCCTGTGCGACCGTCTCGTCGAGCGCCTTGGCCACCTCGGGGTGGCCCGCCAGTTCGTCCAGGTCCGCGAACTCGATCCCCTGGGCGGCGGCCCAGGCCGGCGCACCCTCCTCGTCGAGGACGATGAGCGCGGTGACGTAGGGACGGGTGTCCCCGATCGCCACCGCCTGCGCGATGAGGGGGTGCGAGCGCAGGGAGGACTCGATCTTGGTGGGGGCGATGTTCTTGCCCCCCGAGGTGATGATGATCTCCTTCTTACGGTCGGTGACGGCGACGATGCCCCTCTCGTTGACCACACCGATGTCACCGGTGGCCAACCATCCGTCCTCGTCGGTGTCGGACACGATGTTCCCGTCACCGTCCAGGTATCCGGGGAAGACCACGGGCCCGCGCACGAGGAGTTCGCCGTCCTCGGCGACGGTCACCTCCACCCCCGGGCCCGGCCTGCCGACCGCGCCCAGTTCGAAGGCCTCGGGTGTGCTCACGGTCGCGGCCCCGGTGGTCTCGCTCAGGCCCCACACCTCGTACACGGAAAGACCGAGGCTCGCGAGGAACTCCAGGACCGGTGTGGGGATGGGCGCGGCGCCACTGAAGGCCCGGTGACACTCGTCGAGGCCGATGGCGGCCCGGATCGGTTTCAACACCTGGTCGTCGAGCCCTCGAACCCGCTCGGCGAGCTCCGCGGGCACCTCCCGGCCCTCGGACCGGAGCCGGAAGACCTGAACCGCGCCCTCGCCGGCCTGTCGCACCGCCGCGGCGGCCTCCGGCGGGAGTTGGGCGAGCTTGGCCTTGAGACCCATGGCCAGCTTCTCCCACACGCGGGGCACGCCGAAGAAGCCGTTCGGGCGGACCGTCCGCAACGCCCGTAGGAAGTCGGCCTGGTCCGCGCAGATGGTGACGTGCCCGGCGTTGCAGATCGGCATGTAGATACCGAGCACGCGTTCGGCGATGTGCGCCAACGGCAGGTAGGCCACCGAGCGGGGGTGGTCGGGCACCTTGACGAGGTGGTCCTGCATCAGGGACTCGTGGACGGCGTTGCGGTGGGACAGGACGACGCCCTTGGGGTCGCCGGTGGTGCCCGAGGTGTAGACGAGTGCCAACGGGTCGTCGGTGTCGACCGCGTCGGTCATCTCCTCGAACTCGGGGCTGTCCGCGCTGAGCAGGTCGTCGCCGCGCAGGGCGTCGTAGCCGACGAAGCGCGCGTCGTCGGGGCGGATCAGGTCCTTGTCGAGGACGATGATCGAGCGCAGGTGCGGAAGCTCGTCGAGGATCGGCTCCCAGCGCCGCATCTGTTCGGCCCCCTCCAGGACCACCATGGTGGCGGCGCTGTGGTGCGCGATGTAGCGGATCTGCTCGGTGCTGAGGGTGTCGTAGGTACTACAGGCGAGGGCGCCGAGGTGGATCGCGGCCAGGTCGGTGACCCAGTGCTCGGGCCGTTTGGACATCGAGATCAGCACGCGGTCCGCGGGGAGCAGACCGAGCTTGGTGAGCCCCCTCGCGAGGGTCGCGACCTCGTCGCGCAGACGCGACCAGGTCCACACCGGGGAGTCGGGGTCGAGGCCGCCGGTGAGGGCGGGACGGTCGGGAAAGCTCTGGGCGTTACGGCGCAGCAATCGGGGGATCGTCTGTCCCTCAACGGCTTGCCGCACCTCGTTCGCGGTCGTCACGGATCGTTCCCTTCGTCGTGAGCCGCCAGGACATGTTGTGACCGACACCACGCTGTATCGTTATTGCCCACATGTCAATAGTTCTTTGAGATCCATCCGTCGGATCGCCCATATCTACCTTTGGCGCGTAAGAACGGTGCAATCTCAGCCTTAGCACCTATTGACATCGGGACAACAAGGACGATCATGGGTGGAGCCGAACACACGGGCCGAGGTCCGCCCTCGGAGGAAAGGACGCCACTCACGTGACGACCGAGGCATACATCTACGACGCGATCCGGACGCCCCGGGGCCGGGGCAAGAAGGGCTCCCTCCACCAGGTCAAACCCCTGTCCCTGGTCACCGGACTGCTCGACGAACTACGAGCACGCCACCCCGAACTGGACCCCGAGCGGATCGACGACGTCGTCCTCGGCGTGGTCTCGCCCGTGGGCGACCAAGGAATGGACATCGCCAAGACCGCCGCCTTGAAGGCCGGTCTGCCCGACCACGTCGCCGGGGTCCAGCTCAACCGGTTCTGCGCCTCCGGCCTCGAAGCGGTGAACACGGCCGCGCAGAAGGTCCGTTCCGGCTGGGAACAGCTGGTGATCGCCGGCGGCGTGGAATCCATGTCGCGGGTGCCCATGGGCAGCGACGGCGGTCCCATGAGCGACGATCCCGAGACCAACTACGACACATACTTCGTCCCCCAGGGCATCGGCGCCGACCTGATCGCCACCATCGAGGGCTTCTCCCGGGACGACGTCGACGCCTACGCGGTGCGTTCGCAGGAACGGGCCGCCCAGGCCTGGACCGGCGGCCACTTCGCCAAGTCGGTGATCCCGGTCCGGGACCGCAACGGGGTCCCGCTGCTGGGCCAGGACGAGCACATGCGCGCCGACACGACGTTGGAGACCCTCGGCGCGTTGACGCCCGCCTTCGCGGGCATCGGCGACATGGGCGGCTTCGACGACGTGGCACTGCAGAAGTACCACTGGGTCGAAAGCATCGACCACGTGCACACCCCGGGTAACTCCTCGGGGATCGTGGACGGCGCGGCGCTGACCCTGATCGGCTCCGAACAGGTGGGCGAGGACCTCGGGCTCCGCCCCCGCGCCCGGATCGTGAGCGGCGTGGTCAGCGGCGCCGACCCGACGATCATGCTCACCGGCCCGGCGCCGGCCACTCGCAAGGCCCTCGCCCTGGCCGGGTCGACGGTGGACGACATCGACCTGTTCGAGATCAACGAGGCCTTCGCCTCGGTCGTCCTGAAGTACGTCAAGGACCTCGATCTTCCCTGGGAGAAGGTCAACGTCAACGGCGGCGCGATCGCCATGGGTCACCCGCTCGGCGCGACCGGGGCGATGCTCGTCGGCACCGTCGTGGACGAACTGGAGCGTCGCGACGCCCGACGCGCCGTGGTGAGCCTGTGCGTGGGCGGTGGCATGGGGATCGCCTCGGTCATCGAACGCGTTTGACCCCCTCCCCCGAACACGATGTCGAAAGGAAACAGCGCACCGATGCCCGACACGAACATGTTCGCCTGGGACCAGGGGGCCGACGGCGTCGTCGTACTGACGATGAACGACCCGGACCAGCCGATCAACGTCATGAACCAGACCTACGTGGACTCGATGGAGGCCACTCTGGAGCGTCTGGAGGCCGAGCGGGAGGGCATCACCGGTGTCGTGCTCGCCTCCGCCAAGAAGAGCTTCTTCGCCGGCGGTGACGTCGGCTTCATGAGCAGGGCCCGGCCGGAGGACGCCGCGGCCCTCACCGAGCTGTGCTCCACGATGAAGAACCAGTTGCGTCGGTTGGAGACGCTGGGCCGACCGGTGGCCGCGGCCATCAACGGCACGGCCCTGGGCGGCGGATTGGAGGTCGCGCTCGCCTGCCACCACCGGATCGCGCTGGACGTCGCGAGCACACGCATCGGCCTGCCGGAGGTGACCCTCGGGCTACTACCCGGCATCGGGGGCGTCAGCCGGACGGTCCGGCTCCTGGGTCTGGAGAGGGCGCTGACGGACGTCCTGCTCCAGGGACAGTGGTACCGCCCGGCCAAGGCGCTGGCCAAGGGCCTGGTGCACGATCTGGCCGACACCCCGCAGGAGCTGCTGGCCAAGGCCCGGGAGTGGGTGCTGGCCAACCCCGACGCCGCCCAGCCGTGGGACCTGCCGAACCACCGCATGCCCGGTGGCTCCCCCGACCACCCCGGGCTCCGGCCGATGCTTCCGGCCTTCCCCGCCAACCTGCGCAAACGACTCAAGGGCGCGAACATGCCGGCGCCCCGCAACATCCTCGCCGCCGCGGTCGAGAGCGCGCGGTTGGACTTCGACTCGGGCCAGAAGGTCGAGACGAGCTACCTCGTGGAGCTGATGACCGGTCAGGTCTCCGCGAACATGATGCAGGCCTTCTTCTACGACACGCAGCACATCGAGAGCGGCGGCAACCGCCCCGAGGGGCACGAGAGGTTCGTCCCGGAGACGGTGGCCGTGCTGGGCGCGGGCATGATGGGCGCCGGTATCGCCTACTCGTGCGCGCGGGCCGGCCTGCGGGTGGTGCTGAAGGACGTCGAGCGGGCGGCGGCCGAGCGGGGCAAGCGGTACTCCGAGAAGCTGGTCGCCAAGGCCGTCGCCAAGGGGCGGATGACCCGGGTCAGGGCCGACGAGTTGCTCGCCCGGATCTCGCCGACCGCCGACGCGACGGAGCTGGGCGACTGCGACCTGGTGATCGAGGCGGTCTTCGAGGACCCCGACCTGAAACAGAAGGTCTTCGCCGAGGTCGAGTCCGTCGCCCCGAACGCTCTGTTGGGCTCCAACACCTCCACCCTGCCGATCACCGATCTGGCCAAGGGGGTCCAGCGCCCGGAGGACTTCGTCGGCCTGCACTTCTTCTCCCCGGTGGACAAGATGCCGCTGTTGGAGATCATCGTCGGGGAACACACCTCCGACGCCACCCTCGCCAAGGCGGTCGACGTCGCCCGGCTCATCGGCAAGACCCCCATCGTGGTCAACGACGGTCGGGGCTTCTACACCAGCCGGGTGATCGGCAGGTTCGTCGACGAGGCCGTCGCGATGCTCGGTGAGGGGCTGCACCCGGCCTCCATCGAACAGGCGGGCCACCAGGCCGGCTACCCCACGCCGCCGCTGCGGCTCATGGACGAGCTGACCCTGACCCTGCCCCGCGGGATCCGCGAGGAGACCAAGGCCGCGGTCCTGGCCGAGGGCGGCGAGTGGAACGCGCACGGTTCCGAAGTGGTCATCGACCGGATGATCGACGAGTTCTCCCGGGGTGGACGCTCGACGGGGGCCGGTTTCTACGACTACGAGGACGATCGACGCGTCGGACTCTGGCCGGGTCTGCTGGAGCACTTCACCGTCGAAGGGCGGACCATTCCGTTCGAGGACATGAAGGAGCGGATGCTCTTCGCCGAGTCCCTCGACACGATCCGCTGCCTGGACGAAGGGGTACTGCGGTCGGTGCCCGACGCCAACGTCGGTTCCATCCTGGGCATCGGATTCCCGGCCTGGACCGGGGGCACCCTGCAGTACGTGAACGGCTACCCGGGGGGCCTGTCGGGGTTCGTCACCCGGGCCAAGGAGCTCGCCGCCGCCTACGGCGAACGGTTCGAACCACCGGCGTCCCTGGTGGCCAAGGCCGAGCGGGGAGAGCGCTACGAGTGAGTGCTCGTCGGTGGAGCGGGCCGGGGACCCGGTCCCCCGGTCCGCTCCGGAGGCCGCAGCATGGGCACCAGGAACTGTTCGGCTATCGCCCGCAGCTCCGCGTCGTCGTCCAGGTCGACCATGTGGCTGGGGATGATGAGGAAGGACGCGGAGACACGGACCATCAGTTCCGCGACGCGTTCGACCTCCACGTCGGGTTCGATGTTGCCCGCCTGTTGTTCGAGGCGCAGCTGTCCGGCGACGAACGTGCACACCGTCGCCAGCGTGCGTCCACCGTCGTTGATCATGGAGGGCGCGACCACGTCCGGTTCGTCGTTGAGCAGAACCCCTATCAACGGATGCGCGCGAATGGTCCGCAACGAACTCGCGAAGCCGTACACCACCCGTTCGCATACCGTGTTCGCCTGCTTTATGTCGATGAGGAACCGGTCGAAGTAACGACGGAACTCACGCCGCACCACGTTCTCGATCAACGCGTCCTTCGTGGCGAAACGGCGATAGACCGTGATCCTGGAGACCCCGGCCAGGGTGCCCACGTCCTCCATCGTGGAACGTCTGATGCCCATTCGACAGAACTGCTCGTAGGCCGCGTCGAGCACGCGTGTGGTGATCTCGTCCTGGTCATCGACCCGACCGACCGCGTCCGCGTACGCGCGTTCCAGGAGGGATTCCGGTTCTGAGGGCGCCATGGTCACAGATAATACAGGCTCCATGGATTCACCTTCCTCTCGTGTTCATCGAGCCCGGATCCAGGACGAACTTTTCCACCCTGGCCCGGACACTGTTCGGGCTGATGAAAGCCACTGCCGAGAACCGGTCCGCTTAGCGGTTCGATGAACGGATCATGTTAAGGGTCTGGCGCTTCACGTTAAGTTGTGTTTCGCTGATGATACGCAGAATCAAACTACGTATCACAGTATCATCCTGGTCCTGTGTTTCGAGAGAGGATCCCAACCATGGCGCACATCAACAGGCGCCGAGCCCTCATCGCCGCCGGTGCCTTCGGTGCCTTGGTGGCCGCGGCCCCGGCCCAGGCACGCGCGATGGCCGGCTGGAACTGGTCTCCCACCGACTCGGTGGCCGGTTCAGGCGCCGGACTCGACCCGCACCAGGTCTGGGACCCGGTGGCCGATCCCCTCCTGAAGTCACTGTTCGAGCGGGGAGCCATCCCCGAGGTCAACGACGCCCTGTGGAACTGGAACACCAACGAACAGGCACTGCCCGAGGGTCTGCCCTCCGACCTGCGGGACTTCATGGAAGAGGCCCGTCGGATGCCCTCCTGGGCCGACCAGGAGAAGCTGGAGGTCGCCGCCGAGTTCAACCGCACCCACGGGCTCTACCTCAACCTGAACAACGGTCCCGGTGGTGGCATGCTCGCCTGTGCCATCCCCGCCGAGGCGCGCTCGGTCTACTACTCCGCCGGTGGCGCGGACATGAAGGACCGGGTGGCCAAGACGAGCCTCTTCGGTTTCGCGGTCGGTTCACTGGACGCCTACCGCCCCGAGGGGACCTGCGTGGTCGAGTGCGTCAAGACCCGGCTGGTGCACGCGGGGGTGCGGCACCTGCTCCCCCAGTCCCCGCACTGGCGGGACTCCGCGGACGAGGACCTCCCGATCAACCAGGAGGACATGCTCGTCACCTGGCACACGCTGCCGACCTTCGCCATGCGCAACATGCAGGAGTGGGAGGTGACGATCACCGACGACCAGGCCGAGGCCTACCTGCACGTGTGGCAGGTGACCGCGGCCCTGCTCGGGATCTCCGAGGAGTACATCCCCGCCACCTGGGAGGCCGCCTACGCGCAGTCGGACGAGATCATGGCGCGGAACATGGGACCCACCGAGGAGGGCACCTACCTCGCCGACACCCTCCTGGCCCAACTGTCCGACCGCATCGGCAGCGCCTCCCGCCCCCTGGTCAACTCCCTGGCCCGCTTCCTCATCGGTGACGAGGTCGCCGACTCCATCGAGATCCCGCGCGAACGCCCGTGGGACGACCTGGTCGTCAGAGCTTGGCCGACCTTCGTCAGGTTCCGCGAGGGCCTCATTCCGCGCCCGCTCGTGCCCCAGATCGCCTGGACCATCGAAGAGTTCATCCGCCAGTACACGCTGCTCTCCCTCACCGACGGTGAGGAGACCAAGATCGAGATCCCCACGCACAACAACCCCGACTACTGATCTCGAAACGGGCAGAACCCCCCACTCACCCCCCGCTCTTCGGGCAACGGTGTACCGACCGGCCCGGTGAAGGAGTCACGGACATGAAGGACCTCAACAGACGAACGATTCTGGCCGGCGGAACCCTCGGAGCGTTCGGGGCCATGGGCATGATGTCCCCCGCCTACGCACGCGCCATGACCAACTGGACCTGGTCGGCGGACCAGTCCATCGCCGGTTCCGGCACCGGCATCGACCCCCTGAACGTCTGGGACCCCAAGGGCGACCCGATCGTCGCCGGCCTCCTCGATGACGGAGTGGTCCCCGAGGTCAACGAACTGCTGCGGCAGTGGACCCGCAACGACCAGGACCTGCCCTCCGGGCTCCCCGCGGAGTTGAAGAACTTCATGGAAGAGGCCCGGCAGATGCCCTCCTGGGCCGACACCGACAAGCTGGAACTGGCGGTCGAGTTCAACGAGAAGCGCGGCCTTTACCTCGGCACCCTGTACGGGCTGGCCAGCGGCATGATGTCCACCGTCATCCCGCGCGAGGCCCTGGCGGTCTACTACTCCAAGGGGGGTTCGGACATGAAGGCCCGAATCTCCAAGACCGCCAAGCTCGGCTACGACATCGGCGCCACCAACGCCTACCGGCCCGACGGCGAGATGATCGTGACCGCGGTCAAGACCCGACTGGTCCACGCCGCGGTGCGACACCTGCTCCCGCAGTCCTCCTTCTGGAAGGAGGTCGCCGACGAGGAGATCCCCATCAGCCAGGCGGACATCATGGTCACCTGGCACAGCCTGCCGACCACCGTGATGCGCATGCTGACGGACTGGGAGATCCCCATCCCGGACGACGAGTCCGATGCCTTCCTGCACTCCTGGCAGGTCAGCGCCGCCATGCTCGGGGTCGACGACGAGTACATCCCCGCTTCATGGGACGCCGCGAACTCGCAGGCCGAACAGGTGCTCGACCCGATCCTGGCCCCGACCCGCGAGGGCATCGATCTGGCCGACATCCTCCTCGACCTGGCCAAGAACGTCGACGCCGGCATCGTCAGCCGACCGATCCTGGGCGCCTTCACCCGATTCATGCTCGGTGACGAGATCGCCGAGTGGTTGGAGATCCCCAAGGAACCGATCTGGGACCGGGCGCTGGACACGTTCTGGGACCCGTTCGTCGCCGTTCGCGAGGGCGTGCTCGACCGCTTCCCCGGCACCAGCACCCTCTACTGGACCTTCGACGAGTTCCTGCGCCGAGCGATGTTGCTCTTCCTCTCCGAGCTCCAGCCGATCAGCATCGAGATCCCCACCACCAACAACCCCGACTACTGACCCCTCGCCGGGTCCGCGGCACGGTACCTCCGCGCCGTGGACCCGTGTCGCGGCGAAGCAACGAAGGAATGGCGAGATCGATTCGATGAGTCAATCCGGACAACCCCTCGCGCCCCGTCCCGGCGCGCACGTCGTCGGTAGACGCCGCTTTCTCGGATACGTGCTGGCGGGCGCCACGTTGGTCACCGCCGCGGAGCTCGTCCTACCGGAGGCGGCCGGGGCCGAGGAGGCACAGGCCGCCGACCTGACGGACATCGTCGACCTCAACGACGTGATGACGCTGGCGGCCAAGCCGACCTCGCTGCTGATCACGGTCGAGGTCCACGACGACGGCACGGTCTCGTTCGCCCTGCCACGCGCGGAGGTCGGTCAGGGCATCACCACGTCGACGGCGATGCTGATCGCCGAGGAGATGGACCTACCGCTGGACCGGGTACGGGTCACCCTGGCCGACGCCCGACCGGAACTGCTCTTCAACCAGCTCACCGGCGCCTCGAACACCACGATCTCGACCTACACCCCCATCCGGATCGCGGCCGCCGCCGCACGACTGCGGCTCATGGAGGCCGCCGCCGACGAGTTCGGCTCCGACGTGGACGCACTGACCCTGCGAGACGGCGTGATCTCCGACGAGGCCGGACACAGCGCCGACATCGGGACCCTGGCGGCCAAGGCCGCGAGCGAGACCGACGAGGAGGTGGACGTCGAACTCAAGTCGGCGCAGGCGTTCAACGTCGTCGGCACACCCCAGAACCGCGTCGACGCGCTCGACGCCGTCACCGGGCGCAAGAAGTTCGCCATGGACCTCGCCGTGGAGAACGCCCTACCGACCATGGTGTGCCGGGCACCGACCATCAACGGCACGCCCGCCTCGGTCTCCAACGCCGACGCCGTACTGGAGATGCCGGGCGTCACCGACGTCGCGAGCATCTCCACGGGTGTGGCGGTACGGGCCGAGACCTTCGGCCAGTGCATGGACGCCGTTCGGACCCTGGAGGTCTCCTGGGCCTCGGGCAGCGCCGACGGGTTGTCCGACGCGGACGTGCTCCGGGAACTGGAGGGGGCCGAGCCGCGCATGCCGTTGCCGCTGCCGGGCGTCTCCCGGATGGAGGAGAAGTTCACCTTCCACTTCCGCAACAACAGCGCCCTGGAGCCGAACTGCGCGATCGCCGACGTGCGTTCCGACAGAGCGGAGATCTGGGCGGGGCTGAAGTCGCCGATCGTCGCCCAGGGCGAGATCGCCAAGCTGCTCGGCCTGCGACAGAGCGCGGTGACCGTGCACATCACCGAGAGCGGTGGTTCGTTCGGGCGCAAGCTGTTCTTCGACGCCGCGCTGGAGGCGGCGGAGGCCTCGAAGGCGTTCGGCAAGCCGGTCAAGCTCATGTGGCACCGGGCCGACGACACCCGCCAGGGGCGCACCCAGCCGATGGCGATCTCGCGCGTACGCATCTCCCACACCCGCAACCGTGTGCTGCGCTACGACCAGCGGCACACCAGCGTCGCCACCGACCTGAGCCACGGGTTCGGCGACGTGGTGACCGCCATGGCGGCGCAGGTCCCGGGGCTGGACGGCACGTTCTCCCAGGTGTTCTTCCAGCTCTCCCAGGCGACGTCCTACGACTTCGGGCTCAGCACCCGCCTGCTCAACGAGACCAACCGGAGCTTCAACACCGGGAGCATGCGCAACGTCTACTCCCCGAACGTCCTGACCGCCCGTGAACTGATGGTCGACCGGCTCGCCCGGGAGTGGGACCGCGACCCCTACGAGTTGCGGCGCGACTTCCTGGACGACGAACGTTCCCGCGCGGTCCTGGACAAGGTCGCAGAGGTCGGCGAGTGGGGCCGGGAGATGCCCGAGAACACCGCGCAGGGCATCGCGTTCATGCACGAGTACAAGTCCGTGTGCGCGGTACTGGTCGAGATCGACTGCCGACCCGAGACCATCGAGCGCCCCATCCGCAACGGTGTGGCGGGCCCGCGCGTGACCAAGGCGGTCTGCGCCGTGGACGTGGGTCTGGCGGTCAACCCGCGCGGCCTGGAGGCACAGATGCAGGGCGGGATCATGGACGGCATCGCGCTCGCCCTGTCCTCCAGCCTGCACCTGGAAGACGGCCACTTCCTCGAAGCGAGCTGGGACAACTACTTCTACACCCGCCAGTGGAACACGCCTCCGGAGATGGAGGTCATCGTGATGCCGGCGAACGGGGAGCCCGGCGGCGCGGGCGAACTGGCCGTCGCCCCGGCCAACGCGGCCGTGGCCTGCGCGTACGGTCGGGCCACCGGCACGATGCCCACCACCTTCCCCATCAACCACGGGGAACTGTCCTTCGACCCCATCCCGACCGTGCCCCCGATCCCCGAATCCCCCACCGACGGCCTGGACGACGCGGTCTGAACCGAGGAGAACCCCCCATGCCCGAGCACACCTTCCGCCTCAACGGTGAACAGGTCACCGTTGACGTCGCCGACGACGTACGACTCCTGTGGGTACTGCGCGACGTCCTCGGTGTCACCGGCCCCAAGTACGGGTGCGGCATCAGCGTCTGCCAGGCCTGCACCAGCCACTTCAACGGCAGGGCGATCACCCCGTGCGCCGTCCCTGTCTCGGCCCTGGAGGAGTCCGACGAGATCACGACCATCGAGGGTCTGCCCGACACCGTCGGTCAAGACCTGCACCCGATGCAGGAGGCCTGGCTGGAGCAGGACGTGTCCCAGTGCGGCTACTGCCAACCGGGCCAGATCATGACGGCCGTCGCCCTGGTCCGGCGGGCCTCCGACGAGGGCCGTCAGATCACCGACGAGGACCTGGACGGCATCCGCAACATCTGCCGCTGCGGCACCTACCCGCGTATCCGGGAGGCCATCCGGAACGGCGCCGAACGCATGTGAAAGGGCCATGCGGCCCCCTCGGCGAACCCGTTCAAGTCCGGCCACGGCGGCACATCGCCCGACTGTCACGGCTGGAGGTCGACCAGTGAGGCGTTGTCCCGCCACAGGGCGTCCCTCACCCTGTCGTCGCGAGCGGGTTCCGAGGGCTCCGGCCAAGTGAGCGCATCGCGTCGAACAGCCGCGTAGTAGCACCCGGCGGGCGGGTCCACCCTCCCCAGCGCGATCGCTCCCAGGTGGGCACCGCCCGCCTCCTTACCGACGTGAACCGCTCCGGAATCGCCGGCGGGCGCGGGAAGACACGAACGTTCCCCAAGGGCGCCCGACCACCGCGCATCAGCGTGACGGCCCCGAGTCCAGCGGTTCGTCAGACCTCGCGTCGCGCCTTGTCATAGCGGGCGGCGCAGCCCGTCCAGCACGAGGGTGATGACATCGTCGGCCTCGGCCCGCCAGTCGGGGCGATCGTGGGCCGCGCCGATGCCGTGCAGTGCCATCATGATGGCGCCGGGGCCCAGGTCGTCACGGATGCCGCCGTCCGCGACGGCTGCGGTCACCAGGTCCGCGACCGCCTGTTCCAACGCCTTACCGCCTTCGGCGAGCGCACCCGAGCGGCTGGCCATGAGCGTGGCCAGCGTCCGGGCCAGGCCCTCGTGGGCACCTATGTGGTCGACCATGGCACGCAGGAAGGTCGCCAGCGCTTCCGCCGCCGGCAGCTCGCCCTGTAGTTCGCGAGCACGGGCGCACAGTGTGGCGACCTCCTTGTGGTAGACCGCCTCGGCCAGCGCCTCCCTGGTGGGGAAATGGCGGTACAGCGTGCCGGTGCCCACCCCGGCCAGACGGGCGAAGTCGTCGAAGCGCAAGTCGAAGAAGTCGCCCGCGTCGAAGACCTCCCGAGCCGTGGCGAGCAGGGCGTCGCGGTTGCGCTGGGCGTCGGCGCGCAGCGGCTTGCCTGCGGTCATGCATTGCCTCCCGTTGACAACTGGAGATCGTCTCCATATCTTCAAAGTGGAGATTGTCTCCACATAAATGATACCCCACGAGGTGTGCCATGAAGATCCTGATGTTCGGCCGAGGCGTGATCGCCACCATCTACGGCTGGGCCCTCGAACAAGCCGGGCATGACGTCGAGTTCTACGTCCGGCCGGGCCGCGCGGCGACGTACGGAGACGCTGTGGACCTCGACCTGATCGATACGCGGCGCCGGATGTGGGGGCAGCGCGTCGTCGAGAAGTGGCCGGTGCGCTACCGCGAGGCGCTGGAGCCGGACCACGACTTCGACCTGATCGTGCTCAGCGTGCCGCACCACCACATCGCGGAGGCGACGGCCTTCCTGGCCCCGCGTGTGGGCCGGGCCACGGTGCTGATCCTCGGCAACATCTGGACCGAGCCGGCGGCCGCGATCGGCGACCTCCCCGCCGACCGGATCGCCTGGGGCTTCCCCCAGGCCGGTGGCGGTTTCAGCGCGGACGGCGTGCTCCGTGGGGCGCTGCTGCCGTCGGTGGTCTTCGGCACCCTCGGCCCGCCCCCGACCGACCGAGAGCGGGCCGTTCGCCAGGCGTTTCGCCAGGCCGGGCTCCGGATCAAGGAGCGGTCCGACTTCCGCGGCTGGCTGTGGGTCCATTTCGTGTCGGATGCCGGCCTCTTCTCGCAGGGCTTGCGGCTGGGTTCCCTGTCCAAGTTGGTCGGGGCAACGGACGACCTGCGCGAAGGGTTACTGGCCGGCCGGGAGCTGCTGCCGCTCCTCCAGGCGCGTGGCGTTGACCTGCGCCAACACTGGGGCGGTGTGCTGCTGTTCCGGGCACCCACCTGGCTGACGGCCCCCGCGCTCGCCTGGCTGACCGCTCATTTCGCGCTCGCGCGCGTGAGTCTCGCGGCGCACTCCGACCCCGACGCCGAGGAGCCGCGTGCGGTCTGCAGGGACGTCCTGGCCGAGGCACGGCGGCTGGACGTCCCAGTACCACGGCTGGCAGCGGCGGAACCGCACTTCGCCCATGAGGGGACGGGTCGAGTCTGAATCCGCCGATGTTGTCGGTCCCGGTGGTCCGTTGCGGCTCCTCGGCCCGCCACATCCCAGAGCCGAATCCGATCGCACCAGTCGGTCGGCTGCCGTTCACACATGGCTTTGGCAGTCCAATCCCTATCGCCTGTCCGTGACGTCGTGGAAGGAAGAAGTCATGACCACCACCGAGAAGCACGAGTTCCCCATGGCCCGTACGTGCCCGTTCGCGCCGCCGCCGGCGTACCAGGAGATCCGCGAAGAAGAACCGGTCTCACGGGTTCGCCTGCCCGACGGGGGGTGGGCCTGGGTGGTCAGCCGCCACGAAGACGTGCGAAACGTGTTGAACGACCGACGGTTCAGCGCCCATCGGCAGCATCCGGATTTCCCAGCACTGGTCGAGGGCAAGGCGGTGTCCCGGCGGCCGGACGCGGAGCGCATGCTGCTCGAAATGGACGCGCCCGAGCACGGGCCGGCGCGCAAGGCCGTGCTCGGCGAGTTCACGGTGCGCCGGTTGGAAGCGCTGCGGCCGCGGATCCAGCAGATCGTCGACGGGCAGATCGACGCGCTGCTGGCCGGCCCGCACCCCGGTGACCTGGTGAAATCGCTATCGCTGCCGGTCCCGTCCCTGGTGATCTGCGAGATGCTGGGGGTGCCCTACGCCGACCATGAGTTCTTCCAGGGCCTCACGGTGAAGGTGATCAAGCAGTCGACGCCGCCCGAGGAACGGGGTGCGGCCATGGGGGCCATCCAGGGCTACATGGCCGACCTCGTCGCGGAGAAGGAACTGAACCCGCCGGACGATCTACTCGGGCGCCAGATCGTCAAGCTGCGCGCGGACGGCACCTACCGGCGGTCGGCATTGACCGGCATGGGCCTCCTGCTACTCGTGGCCGGCCACGACACGACGGCGAACATGATCTCGTTGTCGACCGTGGCGTTCCTGCGCAACCCGGAGCAGCTCGCGAAGATCAGGACCGATCCAGGCAAAACGCTCAACGCGGTCGACGAGATGCTTCGGTACTTCACGATCATCGACGCGGCGACAGCCCGGCTGTGCATCGAGGACATCGAGATCGGCGGGCAGCTCATCAAAGCCGGGGAAGGCGTGCTGGCACTCTCCTATGCGGCCAACCGTGACCCGAGGGCGTTCGAGAACCCGGACGAGCTCGACATCGAACGGCACGCGCGCCAACACGTCGCGTTCGGGTTCGGACCCCACCAGTGCCTGGGACAGAACCTGGCCCGAATGGAACTCCAAATCGTGTTCGACACACTGTTCCGCCGTGTCCCCACGCTGCGGTTGGCGAGAGACGTCGACGAACTGCCGTTCAAGGACGACGCGAACATCTTCGGCCTCTACCAGCTCCCGGTCACCTGGTAGAGGCCGCCCCACCCACCACCTCAGGAGATGAGGACCATGAAGATCATCGCGGACACCGACAGGTGCGTCGGCGCCGGACAGTGCGTGCTCACTGAGCCCGAGCTGTTCGACCAGAGCGAGGACGACGCCACGGTCATCGTGCTGGACGAGACACCGAGGAGTGAGCTGATCGAGAAGGCCCGCGAAGCGGTGCACCTGTGTCCTGGCCAGGCCCTCTCACTGGAAGCGTCGCCCAACCGAGGCTGACCTTACGGTCCGATACGACGTGGGCCGACACCCCGTCGGAGAAACAGAGAGGGGCCCACCTCGCGGTGGACCCCTCTCCTACTGCGTCGGGACGGCGGGATTTGAACCCACGACCCCTTGACCCCCAGTCAAGTGCGCTACCAAACTGCGCTACGTCCCGTCCGTTGACCAGCGCCTGCGGCGTTGCCAACAGGGAAAACCATACCGTATCGGGAGAGGTGTTCGGACCGGGATCCCCGCTGGGCGGCCGGTCCGGTTCAGGGAACCAATCCTTCGAGGACCTGTGATCGTTCGTCCTCGCTCAGGAGGACCACCGCGCCGGGTGTCGGCATGAGGATCGGTTCGCTCGATACCGTGCCGATCTGACGATCGTCCTGGAGCACGTTCCCCTCGCCCCAGGTGGTCGTCTCTCCGAACGGGACCGCTTGGACGACGACTTCGATGTCGTCGGCGTGCAGGCCGTGGGTCCTGGTGATCACCAGTGCGTCGTCGAGGACGACGATCTTGTCGGAACCGATGTGGACGCTCAGGTGGGTCTCCGTCAGCACGGCGGTGTCGGTGATCTCGCCCGAAGCGTCGGCACGGTGGAAGGTGTACTCCAATCGGTCGGTGTCGAAGGCGACGACGCTTCCCCGTGGATCCGCGTGGACCACGCCCTGGAAGTCGTCGGCTTCGGTCCCATCCGGGAGGGTGACGAGTTCGTTCCCGGTCGCCGGGTCCAGGACGACGGTGCGTCCCTGCGGCCCATCGTCCACCACGATCGGGCTCCCCGCCCACGTGGTGGGGGTCTTGGTGGGTCTGGGGCCATTACCTTCGGCGGACGCGTCCCACTCGGTGCGCCAGACTTCGGTCCTCGATCTCGGGTCGACGGCCACGACCGTGTCGGTGCCCGGGTCTTCAGGGCAGCCGAAAACACCGACCAGCAGCCGATCATGAACCATGTGCTGCGAGACCACGCACTCCTGGGGCAGGTCCAGGGACTCGGCCACCAGTTCGCGGCCGTGCTCTCGCACCCCACCACCAGGGGGGACGACGGCGTCGGAGTCCTCTTCGGCGATTTCTCCGGTCTCCGCGTCGAGCGCCACCGTCTGGAGGAGGCCCTCACCGCCGTCGTCGGTGCCGACCTGGTGCCGTACGTGCACATGGCCCTCGTCGACCCACACGTCGCGGACCGGATCGTAGGGGCGCCGGTAGGACCACAGTTCCTCACCATCGGTCCCGTCCAGGGCCACGGCGCCGTCGCGGAGCAGGACGAGGGGCCCGTGGCCGCCCGGGAGCACCTCGGTGACCTCGGCGCCCATGGGCGGCCGCCACTCCCAGCCCACCCGGGCGACGTTCGCCGGGACCTGGGAGGGGTCGGGGAGGTCGCCGGCCACCTGTCGGGGGACCCAGGGCAGAAGAACGGTACCGACCAGTGTCCCGGTAAGGGCCACGGCCAGCGAGCCCGCTCCGGCGGCGGGCAGGGCGTGGAGCCAGGGCCGGGGTTCGGGCCGACTCAGTCCGAGGAGCAGGAGCGAGCAGCCCAGGCCGACCGCGCAGGCGGCCACCCACAGGTGCACCTCGGGGGGAGAGGGCGAGAAGGTCCCCGCGTCGCGTGTGGTGGCTTCGAAGGAGTCCCGGGGGAAGGTCGGCCAGGCCACCAGTAGCCCGACCACGGCCAGGGGGACCATCCGGAACGGGTAGCGCTTCTCGGAATCCTCCCGCCGGTCCACGACGAGGAAGAGGGCGAGGACCCCGACCAGCACTGAGAGCATCCACCAGGAACCTCCGCCGAAGGCCTCCCCGCCGTAGACCACGGCCACGATGACGAGCCACAGCAGGGCGCCGGCCACCGACCCAGCCCCGCACCAGGTCAGGGCGTTCCGCAACACCCCGGGGTTCTTCTCTTGAGTCACTGTTCCGTTCCGTTCATCGAGGGTCGTGCGCCGATGAGTGGGCGTGGCCGTCGGCGGCGAGGCAGGAGGGGGCCAGGGCCGGGTCGAGGAAGGGACCACTCGGGGAGAGTCCTTCGGCCACGTGTTTCGGTGGGCCCGGAACCCCACTCCCTACGACGAAGGCCACATTCCGCCACGAAAAGCTAGCAGCCTCCCTGGTCTGGCCTCCCACCGGCGCCGGCCGGTTCCGGCCAGACGTGAAACGCTTTCATGTTCATGACGGGCTCGGCGGGGTCCGGCGAACGGGACCGGGCAGGAGGGCGACGCGCGGGTGGACATCGTCCCATCACCGACCGTCACCGAACGGGGTTCGGTACGAGCCGAACCGGTGATCCTACCCATCCGGCCCCGGCCCTCTCTTCTCCGGGGCGATCGGGGGCGCCCACCACCCATTGCCCCAGCGCACCGGGTGTTCTTCAATGAGTGCGCCCCCGTACCCCCGAAAGGACCCGCACGCATGCCCTCCCTCAACAGGCGTGGATTCCTCCTGACCACCTCCGCCGGGGTCGGCGGCGCCCTCGCTCTGGGCGCCTACCCCACCTCGGCCTCCGCCCACGAAAGCCTCATGCGCCAGCCCCTGGACCGGGTCGTGGCCCCGGAGGGGGCCACCCTCGCCGAGGTCGGTACCGCTGTCGGTGACGGCTACAAGCTGCTGACCTCCGGGCCCGGTTGGCCCATCGAGGTCCGCGAGGACCTCGTGGCCGCCCAGAGCGACCGCGACGACCGGCGCACCCCGCTGGCCGCCTTCGTCCAGTTCACCGACCTGCACTTGACTTCCTCCCCACGGCTAAAGCCGGGGGATTCCCACCAGCGATAACGCCGGTCGGCGCGCTGTCCCTCGCGGGGGCGCTGGTTCCTGCTTCACAGACCGGGTAACCCCCGAGGTCTCCGCAGGCTGACACCGCATGCCCTGCGGCGTAAAGGATGTTCTTGGCCGCGTTCACATCGGCGTGGTCGGTGTGTGCGCAGGAGGTGCACACGAACTCGGCTTGGCTCTTGCGCGAGTGGGCGTCCACCACCTTGCACCGATAACACGTCTGCGAGGTGTAAGCGGGGTCGACCAG
>NZ_JBEYLC010000067.1:0-28175 GCF_040635885.1 Nocardiopsis sp. NPDC006832
CATGGGGAAGGTCGTCCCATAGGTGGTGGAGCAGAAGGTGGCGATCTCCTCGTGGGTGCCGGGTTCCTGGCCCATGAAGTCGAATCCGTGTACGGCCCGCACCCACGGGACCTCAGGCGTCCTACTCGGGTGCCGAGATACCGGAGTCGGTCTGTCCGCTACCCACGGTGGTGATGGCGCGTGGAAGCGCCTCGCCGGAACCGTCCCGCCGTTCGGTGAGGTCGGGAAGTCGAACCGGCTTGCCGTCGGCACGCGAAGCCCTGGCCGGTGAACGTCCCACCCACGCGAAGAGCAGGGTGTCCTCTCCCTTGAGGTAGCGGTGGCAGCGTACGCCCCCGGTGGCCCGTCCCTTGGCCGGGTAGGACTCGAACGGGGTGACCTTGGCCGATCCGGCCTGTGTACCCGTGAGGGCGTTACCGCTACCGGACACGGTCACCACGACCGAGTCCTCGGGGCTCGGCACCGCACCGAACCACAATACGCGGGCGTCCTCGGCCAGCCTGACACCGGACACCCCCCCGGCGGGGCGCCCCTGGGGACGCGCCGTCGAGGCGGAGAAGCGCAGGAGCTGCGCCTCGGAGGTGACGAAGGCGAGATCCTCCTCACCCGTGGACAGCTGGGTGGCTCCGATGATCCGGTCGTCGTCCTTGAGCGTGATGATCTCGAAGTCGTCCTTGTTGGGCGGGTAGTCGGGGGCGACCCGCTTGACCACACCGCCCAGGGTGCCCACGACGAACCCGGGTCCGTCGACGCGCATCGACACCACGCTCACCACGGTCTCGTCCCCGTCGAGCGCGACGAACTCGCTCACGTCGAGCCCGTGCGTGAGCGGCGGGGGCGGGTCCTCCTCACCCTCGACCGGGGCCGGTAGCTCCGGTAGTTCCACGACCGGGACCCGGATCATCCGGCCCAGGGCGGTGACCAGGCCGACATCCGAACGCGAGGTCGTGGGGATCGACACGTGGACCGTGTCGTGCGCCACGCGCAGCCCATCGTAGGGGCGGGGCAGCGTGGCGCCCTTGGTGCGGACGATCCGGCCGTCCACGCCGAACAGTACGTGGCAGGGCTGGTCGGCCATCTCCAGCGGGATCACGGCGGAGCGGGTGGCGCCGTCGCTCTCGCGCAACTGGGTGCGTCGGGGGGTGGCGAACTTCTTGGAGACCTCGTTGAGCTCCTTGGACACCAGGCGGCGGAGCTTGTTGTCCGACTCCAGGATCGCGGTGAGCTCGTCGATCTCCTTGTTCAGCTTCTCCCGCTCGGTCTCCAGCTCCAGCCGGTCGAAGCGGGTCAGACGACGCAGCGGGGTGTCGAGGATGTAGCGGGCCTGGATCTCGGACAGCTCGTAGGCGCCCATGAGGGCCTCACGGGCCGCCGCGGTGTCGTCGGCCTCGCGGATGAGTCCGATCACCCGATCGATGTCGAGCAGGGCGACGACCAGACCGTCGACCAGGTGCAGGCGCTCCCGGCGCTTCTTGCGGCGGAACTCGCTGCGCCGACGCACCACTTCGAGACGGTGGCCGACGTAGACCTGAAGGAGTTCGCGCAGGCCCAGGGTCTGCGGTTGGCCCTCGACCAGGGCCACGTTGTTGATGCCGAAGGACTCCTCCATCGGCGTGAGCCGGTACAGCTCCTCCAGGACGGCCTCGGGGTTGAAGCCGTTCTTGAGCTCGATGACCAGACGCAGGCCCTGGTTGCGGTCGGTGAGGTCCTTCAGGTCCGAGATGCCCTGGAGCTTCTTGGACTGCACCAGTTCCTTGATGCGCGCGATGACCTTCTCGGGGCCGACGCTGTAGGGCAGTTCGGTGACGACCAGGCCGGTGCGGCGGGCCGACACCTTCTCGATGGCCACGGTCGCCCGCGTCTTGAAGGTGCCGCGGCCCTTGCGGTAGGCGTCGCGGACGCCGTCGAGACCGACGATGGTGCCGCCGGTGGGCAGGTCGGGGCCGGGGACGAACTCCATGAGCTCGTCCAGCTCCGCCTCGGGGTTGGCGATGAGGTGGCGGGCGGCCGCGACGACCTCACCGAGGTTGTGCGGGGCCATGTTGGTGGCCATACCGACGGCAATGCCGCTGGTGCCGTTGACCAGGAGGTTGGGGAAGGCCGCGGGAAGGACCTCGGGCTCGGTCTCCTGGCCGTCGTAGTTCGGTTTGAAGTCGACGACGTCCTCGTCGATGGAGGACACCAGCAGCTCGGCGGGGTGGTCCAGGCGAGCCTCGGTGTAACGCATGGCGGCCGGGGCGTCGTCGCCGCCCAGGGAACCGAAGTTGCCGTGGCCGTCGACCAGGGGCACGCGCATGGCGAAGGACTGACTGAGCCGCACCAGGGCGTCGTAGATGGCGGAGTCGCCATGGGGGTGGAGTCGGCCCATCACCTCCCCGACCACGCGGGCGCACTTGACGTGTCCGCGGTCGGGCCGCAGACCCATCTCGTTCATTTGGTAGAGGATGCGCCGTTGAACCGGCTTCATGCCATCGCGTGCGTCCGGTAGGGCGCGTTGGTAGATCACCGAGTACGCGTATTCCAGGAAGCTGCCGCGCATCTCCTCGGAGACGTCGATGTCGATGATCTTCTCGGCGAGATCCTCGGGGGGACGGGAAGTAGTACGGGCCATGTCCGTAATTCTGGCCTGCCCCGGTGACTGAAACGTACACGGGAGCGTGGTCGGGCGTGTGTGAGTCGCGCTGCAACGGGGTTTCGCGCCGGCCCGGAGAGGGTTTTCCGTCCCCGGCACCGTGCCGGGGACGGAAAACCCTCAACGCTGCGTGGCGACCCCTAACCGCTGGTCACGGCGGTCTCGCCGGCGGGGACCTCCAGCGTGGTCCCGTCGGAGAAGCCGACGGTGAGGGTCTCGGAGGTCGGGTTGAACGCCGTGTGGGTACGGGTCCCGGAGTCGTCGAAGACCGCGTAGTGCGCGGTGTCGGCCGTCACGGAGACGTCCACGGTGCCGAACTCGGCGAGGGTGGACACCCACTGGTAGGTGTGCGGCTTGGAACCGCCCTCCTCGGGTTCGTAGGTCTCCCACTGCTCCTCGAACATGCGCAGGGCGTCGTCCCCGTCGGACAGGGCCCGGTGCGCCCAGTGGATGTCGCGCCAGATCTCGGGTTCGCCACCGAGCTTGTCGACGAGCGACTCGTAGATCGCCCCGGCGTGCTCGGGGTCGTGGCCCAGGTAGAGGGAACCGGCGGTGATGGGCAGGTAGTTGATGCCGTAGTGCTCCTCGTGGCCGCCGTCCCACCAGATGCGGTAGTCGCCGCCGTCTCCCCAGACCATGCCGACGACGTCCTCGGGGTAGTCCTCGGGGAAGGTCTCACCACCCTGGTCCTGCCAGTAGCGGGCGATGGTGGAGGCCTGGGTGGTGTGCAGGTACACGCCCAGGTCGCGGAGTTCCTCGTCGCCGGTCAGCGCGCCGAAGTGCGCGGTGGCGGCGGCGAAGTGCATGCCCTCGGAGGAGGACTCCTGGTTGTTGCCGGCGGCGAACCCGGCGTGGCCGGAGGCCCAACCGTGTCCGGCGTAGGGGGAGAAGGACCGCAGACGCGGGAACATCTCGTCGTCGGTGTCGGTGGAGGCCACGTCGCGGATGAGGAGACGGATCATGCCGCCCCAGGCGTCCTCGGCCGCCCATTCGGCGTCGTAGCGGGCGACCGTGGCGGCCGCCGAGACGAAGTATCCGTAGTGGAAGTCGTGGTCGTTGAGCTCGGTGGCGGCGCCGAAGCTGTCGGGGTAGCCGAGCATGGCGCCCCATTCGGCGTCGTGGTGGAACTGGCGGGTGCCGCCGACGGTCAGCCAGTCCTCCAGCCGTTCCTTGACCAGGCCGAGGAGTTCGTCGCGGGCCTCGGTGTCGCCGATGGAGTCGGCGATGGGCACGAGCTGGGCGAGTCGTCCCATGGCCTTGCCGTCCCAGTAGGTGTCGCCGGGTTCGGGGAAGAGCTCCTCCTCCGCCAGGACCTCGTCGATGAGGGTGGCCATGCGATCGTGGTCGGCGCCGTCCACCGTGGGCAGGCTGGGCATGATGCCCTGGGTGGTGAGCTCGGTGGTGAAGGACGAGCCCTCCGACACGCGCATCTCACCGCGGGGTGAGGCGTAGGTCAGGTCGGTGAGGTCGCCGGTGACGTTCGCCCACTGGTGCGGGTAGAGCGCCATGAGCGTGCCGGTCTCCTCGCCCTCGCGCGCCTCGGTCGCCAGGCTGTAGGTGCTGGTGAGGGTGGCGGCGGCCTCGTCGTAGTCGTACTCGACGAGCGAGTCGGTGACGACGGAGTGCGCGTAGGGGGCGAAGGCGTCCAGGTCGTCGGGCTCGGGCAGGACGGCCACGGAGTAGTACCCGTCGTCACCGGTGTCGGCGGTGAGGGTGTCGCCCGAGAGGGTCCAGGGGGCGTCGGAGGGGGAGAACAGGGCGTAGTGGCGTCCGTTGACGGTGGCGCCGACGGTGGATCCGTCCTCGTGCCAGACGTCGGGGGTGCCCTCGAAGGTCACCTCCGCGGCGCCACCGGAGGTCTCCGCGTAGGCGAAGGGCAGGCCCTGGCCGAGGGTGACGCGCAGGGTGGAGCCGCCGCCCTCCCAGTGGGCGGTGACGGTCCAGTCGCCGTGGTCGGCGGTGCGGGTGTCGGGGGAGTCCAGACCGGCCACGCCGAGGCTGAGGTCGGAGACGGCGGTGTACTCGTACTTGAGGTCGTCGCCCACGAGTTGGTGGGAGTCGGGGTAGCCCATCTCCAGGCCGCCGGAGTGCGGCAGGAAGCTCAGCGGGTGGGCGAAGAGGTTCTCGCCGTGGGGGTTGTCCGCGTAGCGCTGGAAGATGAGTGAGGACCACCACTCGTTGGTGGGCGCGGGACCCTCGAAGTCATCCGTGACCTTGGGGGATACCGGGTTGCCGTCCAGGTCGGAGGGGCCCGAGTAGCCCTCGGGGAGGGTGTCGGTGTAACCACCGGAGCCGACGGGGACCTCGGCGGCCTCGGCGGAGACGGGGATGATGCCGCCGGTCACGGCATCGGTCACCGCGAGGGCTGAAGCGCCGACCACGAGCGCCGAGGCGGCGGCGAGCAGGCCGAGCCTGCGGCCGCGTGGGCGCGCGTGAGCGGGGCGGCGGGGGTGTGCCATCTCGTGTGCCTTTCGTACTTCTGGTGGGGCGCGAAGGTAGCGGGAGCGCTCCCACTGCGGGGAGGACATGAGTCCTGACGGACAGTGTTCGGACTGCTTCGTCGGAGCGCAATGCCGGCAGACTGGAAAGTTTCCTTACCGTTATCGGGGGTCCCTGTGAGATGGCTCCCCGTGCCAGGCCTGTGGACAACCGCTCGGACCCCCTCCGGCTCTGGTACCAAAGAGGACATGGCCACTCCCACGGACCTCACCGACACCACCGCCCTGCGCGAACGCGCCGAGGAACACCTGCGCGCCCTGGCGGGCGACTCCGCGCGACTGCGCGAGGACCAGTGGACCGCCATCCACGCCCTGGTCGCCGAACACCGCCGTGCCCTGGTGGTGCAGCGCACCGGATGGGGCAAGTCGGCGGTGTACTTCGTGGCCACCGCCCTGCGTCGGGCCGAGGGCGCCGGGCCGACCGTCATCGTCTCTCCGCTGTTGGCCCTGATGCGCAACCAGATCGCCGCCGCCGAACGCGCCGGGATCCGCGCCCACACCATCAACAGCACCAACACCACCGCGTGGGAGCAGACCTACGCCGAGGTCGCCCAGGGGCGGGTCGACGTCCTCTTGGTCAGTCCGGAACGGCTCAACAACCCCGAGTTCCGCGACCGGGTGCTGCCCGAACTCGCGGCGGGGGCCGGCCTGGTCGTCATCGACGAGGCGCACTGCGTCTCCGACTGGGGACACGACTTCCGCCCCGACTACCGCCGCATCCGCTCCCTGCTGCACGACCTCCCCGACGGGGTGCCGGTGCTGGCCACCACCGCCACCGCCAACGAACGGGTCACCCACGACGTGGCCGAGCAACTCCAGGCCGGCGCGGAGCGGGCCGACACCCTGGTGCTGCGCGGTCCCCTGGAACGCGAGAGCCTGCGCCTGGGCGTGGCCGAGCTGCCCGACCCCACCGCCAGGCTCAGCTGGCTGGCCGAACACCTGCCCACCATCCCGGGTTCGGGCATCGTCTACACCCTCACCGTCAGCGCCGCCGAGGAGACCGCCCGCTTCCTCACCGAACAGGGCCTGGAAGTGCTGGCCTACACCGGACGCACCGACCCCGACGAACGTCGTGCCGCCGAGGACGCCCTGTTGGAGAACCGGGTGAAGGCACTGGTCGCCACCAGCGCCCTGGGCATGGGCTTCGACAAACCCGATCTCGGATTCGTGGTGCACCTGGGCGCCCCGCAGTCGCCCATCTCCTACTACCAGCAGGTCGGTCGTGCCGGCCGTGGCGTGGACCGCGCCGAGGTGGTGCTGCTGCCGGGCCGCGAGGACGTCCAGATCTGGGAGTACTTCGCCGGACTGTCCTTCCCCCCGGAGGACACCGTCCGCGAGACCCTCGCCGTGCTCGCCGAGGCCGACAAGCCCCTGTCGGTCGCCCACCTGGAGACCCGGGTCGACCTGCGCCGCACCCGATTGGAGCAGATGCTCAAGGTGCTGGACGTGGACGGAGCGGTGCGGCGAGTGCGCGGCGGCTGGGTCGGCACCGGTCGGCCATGGGCCTACGACACCGAACGCTACGCCCAGGTGAGCGCCGCCCGAGAGCGCGAACAGCGCGCCATGCTCGACTACATCGCCACCGACACCTGCCGGATGGAGTTCCTCCGCCGCCAGCTCGACGACCCCGAGGCCACCGCATGCGGCCGCTGCGACGTGTGCACCGGACGGTACTGGCCGACCGAAGTGGACTCCGGTCGCCGCAAGGCCGCCGCCGACCACCTGGACCGCCCGGGCACACCCGTGGCCCCACGCCGCCAGTGGCCCACCGGCATGTCCGCGCTGGGGGTGGACCTGTCCGGGAAGATCCCCGAGAACCTGCGGGCCGGCGAGGGCCGCGCGCTCGGCCGGATCACCGACATCGGCTGGGGCAACGAACTGCGGCGTGTCCTGGCCGAGGACGCCCCCGACGCACCCGTGGACGAACGGATGCTCCAAGGCGTGGTCCGGGTCCTGGCCACCTGGGGTTGGCAGAACCGGCCCGTCGGCGTGGTCGCGATGCCCTCCCTCACCCGCCCGACCCTGGTGGCGGACCTGGCCGACCGGCTGTCCTCGCTCGGCAGGCTGGTCCCCCTGGGATCGCTGTCCTACCGAACGCAGGACGGCCCGGGCCCACGCCGGCACAACAGCGCCATGCGCCTGGGACAGGTCTACTCGTCACTGGTCGCCGACCCGGAACTCCAGGAACGTGTGACCGAACTCCAGGCGAGTACCCCGGGCCCGCTGCTGCTGGTGGACGACGTGGTCGACACCGGTTGGAGCCTGACCGTCGGCGCCGCCCTGCTGCGCCGCGCCGGAGCCCCGGAGGTGCTACCGCTCACCCTGGCCACCACCGGCGGCTGAACCCGAACACGCCAAAGCGCTAGCGGAGGCGCTCAGAGACACTGCTAACGGATGCGCTGGCCTCTGGGGGCGCCTCTTCGGACCGGTCGGCCCTCGCCCAGGTCGGGGCGGGCGCCCGGCTGGTGCAGGGCTCGGGCGGCCAGGCGGCTGGCGCGGCCCAACGCCTCCTTGGGGTGCCGGCCGGCCAACCACGCGGGCAGGAAGCCGGCGATGAACGCGTCGCCGGCGCCCACCGAGCCCGGGGACGGATCCACCGGTTCGGCCGGGGCCCTCACACAGTCCTCACGGGTCTTGGACGCCCACAGGCCGCCGTCCTCACCGAGCTTGATCACGACGTTGGGGAACCAGGCCGTCAGAACCTTGGCGGCGGCCTCGGGCTCGTCCCGGCCGGTGAGCACCCGGGCCTGGTCGACGTTGACGAACAGCAGTCGCGCGCCCTGGGTCCACTCCAGGAAGTCCTCCGCGCCGGCACGCTCCAACGGTGCGTGCGAACCGCCGTCCACCGAGATCGACATGCCGCTCTCGCGGGCCATGCGCAGGGCCACCCGGGCCGCGCGACGCGAGTCGGAGTTGATCAGCGTGTAGCCGGAGACGTGCAGGTGCCCGTCGGGGCCGAACACGTCGCGGGGAAGGTCCTCGGGCTGTAGACGCGCGTTGGCGCCCGGGTCGCTGAGCATCGTCCGGTCACCGCGATGGGTGATCATGACGACGCAGTGCCCGGTGGCGCGCTCGGGATCCATCACCATGCGCGAGTCCAGGCCGTAGCCCATGAGTTCCATCTCGCGGGTACGTCCGGTTATGTCGGAGCCCCGGCGACCCACGAACGTGGTCTCGGTGCCCTCGACCGACAACCAGGACGCGATGTTGGCCCCGGAACCGCCGCCGTACATGACCACCGAGGCGGGGGTGTCACTACCCCTGGCCAACGGGTGGAACGCGCGCGCGACGGCGTCGGTCATCAGATCACCGATCACGACCACTCGAGTCATTTCGCCAGCCACCACCGAGTGTTGAGAACCTGTGCCCGCACGACGTTAACAGTTTAACGATCAGGGTCGGGTAACGAACTGACAGCACCCCGGACACACGGTCACCAAGGCGATGTCGGGGTCTTGCGCCCCACCGCATCAGGGTACGTGGACCCGGGTGCGCACCGTCCCGAAAGCGCTTGCTCGACGGGAGGAACGGGCGGTGATTTCGGCCGGACGGTGGGGACACTCCCCGTATCCGACCGATTGTCGTCTAGTCTCGCAGTCGTGCAGTCCTACCCGAAACACTGGGAAGCCGACGTCGTTCTGACCGACGGCGGCACCGCGCACCTGCGCCCCATCACCGCTGACGACGCCGACCTGCTGCGCGAGTTCCACGCCCGGCTCTCGCCGGAGACGATCTACTACCGGTTCTTCGCGCCCTACCCCAAGCTGTCCAACCGCGACGTCGAACGCTTCACCACGGTCGACTACGAGGAGCGCGTGGCCCTGGTCGCCACGATCTCGGACTCCCTGGTCTCCGTGGTGCGTTACGACAAGGTCGCCCCGGAGGAGGCCGAGGTCGCCTTCGTGGTCGAGGACGGTCACCAGGGCCGTGGCCTGGCCTCGGTCATGCTCGAACACATCGGAGCGGCCGCCCGCGAACGCGGGGTGCGGCGTTTCATCGCCGACGTGCTGCCCGAGAACCGACGAATGATCAACGTCTTCCGTGAGGCCGGGTACACCGCCCAACAGACCTTCGACGAGGGGGTCATCCGGCTCACGCTGGACCTGCAGCCCACCGACGACTCCCAAGAGGTCATGCGGGCCCGCGAGCAGCGCTCGGAGTCGCGTTCCATCGCCCGTCTGCTCTTCCCGGAGTCGGTCGCCGTCATCGGCGCCAGCCGGACCGCGCACACCATCGGTCAGACCGCCCTGCGCAACCTCCTGGGCGGTGAGTTCCAGGGCCCCGTCTACCCGGTGCACCCCGAGGCCAGGGCCGTGGTGGGCGTGCGTGCCTACCCGTCGGTGCTGGACATCCCCGACCAGGTCGACCTGGCCGTGGTGGCGGTGCGCGCGGAGACGGTCGTGGACGTGGTCGAACAGTGTGCCGAGAAGGGCGTGCACGGACTCGTCGTGGTCAGCTCCGGGTTCGGCGAGATCGGCCCGGAGGGTCGCGTCCGCCAGGACGAGCTGGTGCGCACCGCCCGCGCCGCCGGTATGCGCGTGGTGGGACCCAACTGCCTGGGCGTCGCCAACACCGACGCGTCGATCTCCCTCAACGCCACCCTCTCCCCGGACCTGCCCCCGGCCGGCCCCATCGGATTCTTCTCCCAGTCCGGCGCGCTGGGTCGCGCCATCCTGCAACGGGTCGCCGACCGGGGCATGGGACTGTCCACGTTCGTGTCCGCGGGCAACCGCGCCGACGTGTCCGGCAACGACCTCATGCAGTACTGGCAGGAGGACCCGGCCACCCAGGTCGTCCTGCAGTACCTGGAGTCCCTGGGCAACCCGCGCAAGTTCACCCGTCTGGCCCGGCGCCTGGCCAAGCAGAAGCCGATCGTGGCGGTGCGCAGCGGCGGTTCGGCGCGGACCACGCCCACCGGCCACGCCGCCGGCGGGCTGGCCCTGCCCGACTACGCCGTCACCTCCCTCTTCGAGCAGGCCGGGGTGGTGCGCGTGGACGACATCACCCAGATGTTCGACGCCGCCCAGGTGTTCGCCTACCAGCCGCTGCCCGCGGGGCCGCGGGTGGGCATCATCGGCAACTCCGACTCCCTGGAGTTGCTGGCCAAGGACGCCGCCGTCCGCCAAGGCCTCAAACCGCACGAACCCGTGAACCTGGGCCCGCAGGCCACCGCGGAGGACTTCGACAACGCCCTCCGGGCGGCCATGGCCGCCGACGACGTGCACTCGGTCGTGGTGGTCTTCGTCCCGGCCCTGCACCCCATCGGCGACGACGTGGCCCGGGTGCTGCGCGCCCGCGCCCTGGAGTCGGACAAGCCGATCGTCACCACCTACCTGGCCCGACAGGGCATCCCCGAGGAGCTCAGGCACGTCGGGGACCAGGGACAGACCCTGCACGGTTCGGTCCCCTCCTACCCCGCCCCCGAGGACGCCGTGCGCGCCCTCGCCCACGCGACCCGCTACGCCCAGTGGCGGGACCGCAAACCCGGCCGGCACCCCGAGCTGCCCGACCTCGACGGCGCCCGGGCCCGCACCGTCATCGCCCGGGCCCTGTCGAAGGTCGGAGCGGAGAAGGGCGACATCGCCTGGTTCGGCGGGGAGCGACGCTACGACGAGGAGACGGCGATCTCCAGCGAGGACGCGCACGAGCTGCTGTCCTGCTACGGCATCGCCGCCTATCCCGACATCAAGGTGGACTCGGCGGAGGAGGCCGTGGTCGCCGCGGGCGAGCTGGGCTACCCGGCGGTGGTCAAGGCCGACGCCCCCGACCTGCGGGTCCGCGCCGGAGGTACGTTCGTCCGCGCCGACCTGCGCACCCCCGAGGACGTGCGCAGCGCCTACCTGTCGCTGTACGACCGCTTCGGCGGCGAGGCCGACCTGGTGGTCCAGCGTCTGGCCGCGCCCGGGGTGCCCACGGTGATCCGGGCCGGGGACAACCAGTCCTTCGGGTCGGTGGTCTCCTTCGGCCTGGCCGACGTCACCGCGGAACTCCTCGACGACCGTGCCTTCCGGTTGGCGCCGCTGACCGACATGGACGCGGCCGACCTCATCCACGCGGTCCGCGCCGCCCCGCTGCTGTTCGGGCTGCCCGCGGGGGCGACCTCGCTGGCCGAACAGCCCAACGTGGAGGCCCTGGAGGAACTCCTCATCCGGGTCTCGCGCCTGGTGGAGGCCTTCCCCGAGATCGGCTACGTGGACCTGGACCCGGTGCTCGTCAACGCCACCGGCGCCCACGTCCTGGGCGCGCGCATGTGGTTGCGGGAGGCGCCCGACGTGCGTCCGGACTCCGGGCCTCGGAGGTTGCGCGGGGTGACGTTCTGATCCGCCAATGGTCGGCTCTCTTCGGGCGACGGTCGCGAAGTGTCACCGGGAGGGGGCAGGATAGGGGTATGAGGAAAACACGTGCCGTGCCCACGGACTGGCGCCTGGAGATCGAACGGAGCGGGTACTACCCCGCCCTGGTCATCGACGCGGTCGCCGACGTCCTGGGTGACGAGGACGCCAAGGCGTTCATCGTGCACCACGAGGCGACCTTCGACCCGGCCATGGAGATGCGCCGGCACATCACCGTGATGCTGCTGACCGAGACCCGACTGGTGGTCTGCCACACCGACGAGCACCCACCGACCGAGCCGGGCGGTACCTCGCACGCCTCCACCACGACCGACAGCATCCAGCTGGGCAACGTCCAGTCGGTGGCGCTGACCCGGGTGGTGCCCAACCCCGCCCAGTACACGGCGGGGAGCACCCCCAGCGAGCTGGTGCTCAGCGTCAACCTGTCGGTGAACTGGAGCGCGGTCGCCCACATCGACCTGGAGCCGGCCTCCTGCGCCGACGAGAGCTGCGAGCTCGACCACGGCTACACCGGTGCCATCACCGCCGAACCGCTCACCCTGAGGGTCAGCGAGGCGGCCGACGGCGCCGAAGCGGTGCAGGCGATGATGCACTTCTCCGACGCCTTGTCCGTGGCGGCCCGGGGACGCTGACCACGCCCGGGGCGGGGCCGCGCGGCCCCGCCCCGGTGTCGGTCCGAGCGACGGTGAATGGTTACCGTGTGTTCCGGTCAACTGTGGTGACCGGGTTCACTCCCACCGACGCAAGAGAGGTCAGCTCGCGATGACGCAGCACCAGCCTTCCGCGACCCCCGACGCCCCGCTCGTGAAGTCGAGTGTCGACAGGGCCATCGCCACGATCACCCTCGACTCCCCGCGCAACCGCAACGCGCTCTCCGCCCGGTTGCGCACCGAACTCTCCAAGGCCCTCGCCGACGCCATGGCCGACGACGAGGTGCGCGCCATCGTGCTCACCGGTGAGGGCCCGGTGTTCTGCGCCGGCGCCGACCTCAAGGAGATCGCGGCGGCCCTGGCGGGCGAACCCGTCGAACCGGCCCCGGAACTGCCCGAGATCTTCGAACAGATCATGGGCGGCCCCAAACCCGTCGTCGCGGTGCTCAACGGGGCGGCCCGGGCCGGCGGCATCGGCCTGGTCGCCGCCGCCGACATCGCCCTGGCCCCCAAGAGCACCACCTTCGCCTTCACCGAGGTGCGCATCGGTGTGGTCCCGGCGATCATCTCGGTCCCCGTGTCCGCGCGCGTGCGCCCGCGCCAACTCAGCCGCTACTTCCTCACCGGTGAGATGTTCGACGCCGCGGCCGCGGCGGAGGCGGGGCTCATCACCGAGGCCGTGCCCGATCGGGAGATGCGGGACACCATCGACTCGATCCTGCGGGGGCTGCGCGGGGCGGCGCCACGCGCGCTGTCCCGCACCAAGGAACTCGTCGGCGAGATGAGCGGAGGTGCCCAGGCCGTACCCGGCCGGCGCGACGAGGCCTTCGCCCGGATGGGTGAACTGTCCGCCGAGTTCTTCGCCGCGGAGGACGCGGCCGAGGGACGCGCCGCCTTCTTCGAGAAACGCCCCCCGCACTGGGCTCGGTGACCTGGGTGCACACGCCCGCCATGACAGGCCACAATGGACGGGTGAGCTACTCCGGAGATACCAGGGTCGGCGGCCCCGCCGACCTGCGCGAACTACCGCAACTGACGATCACCAAACTGGCCGTGGGCCCGATGGACAACAACGCCTACCTCCTGCGCTGCCGCGCCACGGGGGAGGCCGTCCTCATCGACGCGGCGGCCGAGGCCGACCGCGTCCTGGAGATGATCGGCGAGGACGGGTTGGCCCGCGTGGTCACCACCCACCGCCACCAGGACCACTGGCAGGCGCTGGCCGAGATCGTCGGCCAGACCGGCGCCCACACGGTCGCCCACCCCGACGACGCCGACGAACTCCCGGTGTCGGTCGACGAACCCGTCACCCACGGCAGCACGGTCCGGGTCGGGGACTGTGCGCTCACCGTCATCCACCTGCGCGGGCACACACCCGGTTCGATCGCCCTGCGCTACGACGACCCCGAAGGCCACACCCACCTGTTCACCGGGGACAGCCTCTTCCCGGGAGGGGTCGGCAAGACCTGGTCCGAGGAGGACTTCCGGACTCTCTTCGGTGACGTCTCCGAGCGTGTCTTCGGAGCCCTGGCCGACGACACCTGGATCTACCCCGGCCACGGCAAGGACACCACGCTCGGCGCCGAGCGTCCGAACCTGTCCCAATGGGGTGAGCGCGGCTGGTGACTCAGCCGACATAGCAGCAAAAGCCCACGTGTCCGAGGTGGTCGGCGACCGCCTCGGACACGTCCCCGCCACCGGCCAACGCGCGGTGGAACAGCCGCATGGCCGCACCCGTGCGTTCGTCGGAGACCGGCAACGGACTCGCGACCACGGTGCGCGTCCCGAGCGCCAACAGGGTGCCCGCGAAGCCACCCGGTGAGCGTGTGAGGAACCCTCGGCCGCCCCAACAGGTGGCCAGGGTGACCAGCGCCGCCGGAGCGGGCACCCGCAACAGGTCCCGGGCCGACAGCGGGCCGTCGGACAGTTCGACCCGGGACGACAGCGCCGAACGTTCGCCGGCGTGCCCGTGCCCGGCCAGGTGGGCCAGGTCGGTGTCGGTGAGCGCCGCCAGGACCTGATCCCGCCGGGCCCGCTCCAGTACCCGGGAGCCCGGGTGGATGCCGGCGAGTGCGCGGACCTCCGCTCCCGCCCCGGCCGGTTCGGCGGCCGCCGCCAACAGCACACGCCCGCCCCGCGGAGGATGTCGCCGCGCCCAGGATCGCGCCCCGGCGACCACCGTGACCGGTCGACCCCGCAGGCTCGGCAACAGTCCCCAGGGCGGATCGTCCAGGTAGGGGACGCCGGTGACCACGAGCGGACGCCCACCGGTCAACGGCAGCACCGGGCCCACCAGGGCCTCGTCCACGGTGGCCAGGGCCGGGGCCGATCCGTCGACGGGCACGGCCTCGCACTCGTGCCGCATTCGGGCCAGGAGGCGACGCAGGGGCGGCAACGGGCCCAGGAACGCGGTGCGCACCCGACCCGCCACCGCCACCAGCGCGACGGCCTGGTCCCCCGCCCTGGTGAAGTGCACGAACGCCCGGTCGCCCAGGGTGTCGAACAACCTTCCCAACACCGGGCCGCGCGGCGCGCGCCGACGAGACACCGTCAGGTCGGTCTCGGTGTCGACCGCCGCGACCAGGGTGTCGCGTGTGACCTCCGTGCGGGTCAACTCCGCCCATTCCAAGGCGGTCGCCGGGTCGCCCACCGCCAACGCGCCCTCCAGACCGGCCTGGATCACGTGAGGGTCGCCGAAGCCGCCCCCAACCACGCGCCCGGCAGCGGCGCGGGCCGTGGTCGGACGTGGAGGTCCGGTGCGGGCAGACGCTCGGCGAGGGCGGCGAGCGCGCGGGTGGCGTGCGGGCTCGTGACCGGGACGGCGGTGGAGGGCGAGCGCACCTCCAACGCCCCACGGGCGCGTTCGATGGGACGGGCCTGGTGGGTGCGCTCGGTGAGCCGCTCCAATCGGTGGGTCAGTCCGTACCAGGGCGACCCGCGTCCGATGTGCCGCCGGACCCGCAGGGACAGGGCCAACGCCGCCTTGTGATCGCCCTCCAACAGGCGCAGCTTGGCCTCCAACAGGGTGCGGGCGGTGTCGGTCGGCCCCTCCCGCCAAGGTGCCTCGGCCAGGATGCGACCGGCCTCCTCCACCTGGCCTTCGCAGAGCAGGGCTTCGGCCAGGTCCACGCGCAGTGCCTCCTGTCGGTCGGCCGGTACCAGTGGCAGGAGTTCGAGGAAGATCCCGATCGCGCCCGGCGCGTCGCCGCGGTACAGGGTCAGACAGCCCTGGTTCTGGCGGGCGACCGTGCCGAGCAGCGGCAACCCGCGGGTCTCTGCCAGGTCGCGTGCCGCGTGGAGGTGGTCCCCGGCCGGCCCGAAGCGACCGCACAGGGCCTGGGCCAGCCCCAGGTCGGTGAGCACCCCCGGCAGCACCGGGGCCAGGTCCGCGGCGGGGTGCCCCCGTAGCCGACTCCGGATGTCCTCCAACAGGGTGACGGTGTCCTCGAAACGTCCGTCCCGGGCCAGTCGGACCCCGTCGGCGACTCTGGCCAGGAGAGGGCGGGCGGTGGTCGTCGCGGTGGTGTCGGAGGTCGCGCTGGGGGACAACACGTCCGGCTGCCTTTCGCCAGTGGGGCCGGTCGCCTCCAGTGATAGCAGCGGTTCGGGCCGTGGGGGAGTGCCCTCGGCCAACCTGTGGACGAACGAGGCGGGACCGAACCGGACCTATCCCGATAAAGGGTGGCCGAGTGCGAGCCATCGAGAGGGGAACACACCCTGTTTCGGTTCGGCCCTATTCAGATGGTGAACCAGTCGGTGACCACGGGGAGTCGGTCCGGACGCTCCATGGTCAGGGCCAAGGGGCCTCGGCGGAGCCGGTCGGCGTGGAACGCGCCATCGCCCCGTACGAACAAACGCAGGTGTTCCTCGGGTCGGCGCAGGCACACCTCCACGTGGTCGAAGTCGCCGATCACCAGGCCTGACAGTGAACTCAGATCCCCGTGCGCGCGCAGCCGCAGGTCGACCCGCAGGTCATCGAGGTGGAAGCACAGCGTCGTCGTGGTGGCCTCGGAACGGGACGGGACGAGTGCCGGGGTGGAGTCGACGATGGTGGGGGCCGTGCGGGCCCGGTCGAGGGTACGGTCGAAGGCGGCCAGAGCCGCACCCCGGCCGGGTTCTGTGTCTTTCACGGATCACGCACGCCTTCCGTCGGTTCGGTGGTGTCGAGGGAACGGCGCAACCGGCGCAGCAGGTTCCGTCGCTCGTTGGCGGTGGTGCGGTGGGAGAGGGGCGCGGCGCCGGGGGAGTCGTCCAGGTAGTGCCGGGCGACCCGCCGGTCGGCCGGGCCCAGCGCGTCGATGGCCTGGTACAGCTCGGCATGGCGTTCCTTGCGCAGGTACACGTCTTCGACGTCGGGGACGAGGGCGGATCCGGACTCCGCGACCAACCGGTGCGGGTCGACCGGCACCAGCTTCCGCAACCGGTCGCGTTGGCGGCCGCACACGTCGCCGGTCACCCGGATCAGCCAGGCCCTGAGCAGGTGGGGGTGGTGCAAGCGCGGCAGGTGCTGGTTGAGGTTGAGCCAGACGGTCTGCACCGCGTCCTCCCGGTCCTGACGGGGCAATCCGTAGGAACGGGCGACGCGGTTCACGGTGGGCAGGTGGCGATCCACGATCTCCGCCCAGGCGCCGGAGTCGCCGGCGCAGGCGGCGAGCACGAGTTCGGCATCGGGTCGAGGGGAGGGGCCGGAAGTGGCCGGAACCGGCTCGAAAGTGGGGGATACATCCCCTGAAGTGCTCGAATATGGCCTATTGCGGCGGGGATCACCGCGGTGGATCTGCTCGCGCGGCTGGTCTGGCACACCCGTCTCCCACTATGATCGGACTCCCTGTCGTCGCCTGTGGCACACGGTAATCCCTGGGTCTTCGGGTCACGTGGGGAACACTGGAAAAGTCCGGTGTTCGAGATGGTTTCCAGAGTGCCTATAGGGCACAATGGGGCAAAAGGCATGCAGCGGGTATGTAACCTTCTCGTGATACGAGGGCGTCGGGGAAGCGCACTCGTTCGTATCAGGAGGTTCGGTGTCCGCACGTGGCGTCTTGTACGTCCACTCCGCGCCCGCGGCGCTGTGCCCACACGTCGAGTGGGCGGTCGCGGGTGTCGTTGGAGTACCCGTGAAACTCGACTGGGTCGCCCAACCCGCAGCCCCCGGCAACCACCGTGCCGAGCTGAACTGGCAGGGGAAACCGGGGACCGCCGGGGCGGTGGCCTCGGCCTTGAACGCGTGGCAGCGCCTGCGCTTCGAGGTGACCGAGGACGCGTCACCGGGTTGTGACGGCGTCCGCTACAGCTACACGCCCACCCTCGGCGTGTTCACCGCCGTCACCAGCGCCGCCGGTGAGGTCCTCGTTCCCGAGGGCCGGCTGCGCGCGGCGATGGAGACCGCCGCCGTCGACGGCGGCGACCTGGCCGCGGAACTCGACCGACTCACCGGCCGGGCATGGGACGAGGAGCTGGAGCCCTTCCGCTACGCCGGTGACGGCGCGCCCGTTCGCTGGCTGCACGCCGTCGGCTGACCCTCCGCACGAGGGTCAGCAGGGCGGCTCGGTGTCACCCGGCCAGATCGTGGAGGCCAGCAGGACCGCCGCCCAGATACCCAAGGGGACCAGCGGCCAGTACAGCATCAGTTCGCCGCCCAGCAGACTGGTCGCCCCCCACAGACCGGTGAGTACCCCTCCGGCGCCCAGCCACCAGCGCCATTCCTCGCCCCATTCCGCCCACGGCAGCCGCCGTGGCCGGTGCGCGGGTTCGGGCCGGGGGTCGCGGACGCGCCCGGTGTGGAACCGGGGCGGAGGGACCGGGACCACGGGCACGGGTAGGTCAGAGGTCAGGGAGCGCAGCTCCCCGACCCGGACCGCGACCAGCGCCGTGCCCACACGGCGCTCGTACTCGTCGTCGTCCAGACGGCCTTCGGCATAGGCGGTCGCCAGACGGTCGATGGTGAGGTCGCGTTCGGTGTCAGAGGCGCGCATCCGGTTCAGCGGCAGACGTTGGGTCTCCACTTCCCACCCCCATAGGCGCGAGTCGGTGACCACACCTTACGTGGCGTGTCCCCGCCACGAAAGAGCACAAGGGGGTCGATTCAACACGCTTTTCCAGCCCCACCCAGGAGGCGATATCGTCGCAGGTCAGGGCTGCAGCCAGTGGGACACGGCGCGGCAGGTCGAGGGGTCGGCGGCACCCACCAGACCGGTGTGCTCGTAGGCGCCCCGATAGGTGAAGGGAGCGCCGTCCAGCCGGGTCAGGTGACCGCCCACCTCGGACAGGATCAGCGCGGGCGCGGCCACGTCCCAATCGCGTACCGGAACGTCCTTGACGAACAGGTGGGCGACCCCCTCGGCGATCCGGCACAGCTTCAGCGAGATGCTGCCGCTCTCCAGGTACTCGCCGTAGCCGAAGTGGTCGTACACCCGCCGGGCGATACCCGCCGGCTCGGAGGTGTTGTCGGTGAGCACCCCCTGACCGGGAGGGGAGGGAGCGAGTCGAGGCAGCGCGATCCCGTCCCGATGGGCACCCTGGCCGCGCACCGCCGTGTACAGGACCCGATGGTGGGGGGCGAACACGGCCGCGACCTCGGGGGCCTCACCGATCATCAGCGCCGCCTGGGTGACGTAGCCGTCGAACCCGTGCGCGTAGCTGGCGGTGCCGTCGATCGGGTCGATCAGCCAGTACCTCGGCGGGCGTGGACCCGACAACGAATCCGGGTCCTCCTCGCTGACCACCGGAATCCGCGGGTCGATCGCGGTCAGTCGCCGGGAGAGCGCCCGGTGGGCCATGGCGTCGGCCTCGGCCTTGAACTGGTCGCCCTCCCACGCACCGCTGCGCACCGAGGGGTCCTCCCGCCGATCCCGCAAGAGGGAACCGACCTCGGTGACCGTCGCGGCCACGGCCTCCGAGAGCGGATGCCCGCCGCTCATCGGGCACGCACCGGTACCACCGGGGACCGGTCGCCCGTGGCCACCGCCCCGGGCAGCGCGAAGCCCTCACCATGCCGGATGGTCTGCGGGGCCGGGGAGATGCCGTGTGAGGTGAACTCCCGCTCGCTGAGGAACTCGTCGCTCCATCGCCGCACCATGGCCACCCCCTCCCGCCACTCGTCGCTCAGCCGGGGACCCCCGGCCACGGCCTGGCGCAGCAGCCCCGCGATCTCGTCGACCCCGGCCGCCGCGGTCAGCGCCGCCGTGGAGGAGAAACGCGGGTTGATCTCGAACACCCGCGGCCGACCCTCGGAGTCCAGACACAACTGCACGTTGAACGGACCGTCCGCGCGCAGCTCCGTCTGGATCGCCCGGCAGGTACGCGTCACCTCGGCGTTGCGCCGACTCACCGCGTACTTGGTGACGCCCTGCTTGAGTACGACCTCCTTGGGCACCACCGCCTGCACCTCGCCGTCCCGCCAGACCACCACCGACACCGTGAACTCGGGCCCGATGACCCGTTCCTGCACGATCAACTCGTCGGCGGCGTACCCGCTCTCGGAGACCGCGCGGGCCAGGTCACGGGCCGAGTCGATGACCATGACCCCCCGGCTGCCACGTCCACTGCGCGGCTTGACGATGAGTCCGCCGGGGGAGCGATCGGCGGCGTCGACGGGCCATTCCGAGGCCGCCCAGGTGCGGGGAACACCGATCGCGGCGTCCTCCAGACGTCGCATCAGCACGTACTTGTCCAGGCAGGTGTCGACGAAGTCCAGGCGGGGCGACAACACCTCGACCCCGTCCTCGGCCAGTTCGCCCACGCGCACCAGCTCCTCGTCCACCAAGGGGATGACGGCGACCGCGCCCTCCTTCGCGCACAGTTCCCGCATGCGGGGGAGGAAGGCCTCGCTGTCGCCCGGTGGCACCAGGTAACCGCGGTCGGCGAGGTAGAGACCCGGAGCGGTGGGATCCATGTCGGTGGCCACCACCCGGAATCCTTGTTCGCGTAGGTGAAGGATGGTTCCGGGGGTAGGGGCCGAACCCGCCGTCGTCACCACGACAGTCGGTTTCCTCGGGATGCTCGAAGACTGCTGTGCCACCGGCTTGTAGACCCTTCCAGACGTCCCTTTGGATCGGAGTGGTGCGGGAGGGGGATGGATCGAGACTAGACCGGAGGGACCGTCCAAGGCTCGTGTTTGGCCGAAACCGGTTGCGGAGTGAACCGGAGGTCCCCTTCGTGCGTGCGCTCCGAGAGCACCGGGAGGAAGGCCGAAGGGCGGGGACGCGCCGCGCGTCCCCGCCCTCCCGATGGTCCCGGGTTCTTCGGGTCACCCCTGTTCGTAGACCGGGGTGATCATCGCGCGTCCCAGCGAGTGCGAGAACAGGTTGAAGCCGAGGAAGGCGGGGCTGCCGGAGGAGTCGATGCCCAGGCTCGGAACGTCGACGGCGTGCACCACGAAGAAGTAGCGGTGCGGCCCGTGTCCGGGCGGCGGGGCGGCGCCGATGTAGCGGTTGCTCCCGGCGTCGTTGCGCAGGGTCACGGCGCCTTCCGGCAGACCGGAACCATTGCCGGCGTCCGCCGCCAATTCGGTCACCTCGACCGGGACGTCGCACACCGACCAGTGCCAGAAACCGCTCGCGGTGGGGGCGTCCGGGTCGAAGCAGGTGACGGCGAAGCTCCGCGTCCCCTCGGGGAACCCGCTCCAGGACAGGTGCGGGGAGACGTCCTCGCCCCCGGCGCCCATGATCCCGCTGACCTGGGCGTTGGGCAGTGTCCGCCCGTCCGCCACGTCGTCGCTGGTGACGGTGAACGAGGCGACCTGCGGCAGGAAGTCGTAGGGGGAGGGTGGCGTGGCCACGGTGATGGCCTCCTTGTCGTCGAGGTTGTTCGTGCCGGCCCGCTGACGGGCCCGTCCCCGAACATACGCCCCGCGAGGGACGTACACCCTGCCGAGCACGCCGGTGGGACGCGGTCTACTCCGGGGTAGGGGTCGCGTTGTACGGTCGTGCCACATCCGAACGAACAGGAGCCGTCATGACCTACCGCTGGGGCATCACCGTCCCCTTCGAGGGAGTCCCCCTGCATGACCAACGGGCTCTCTTCGAGGAGCTGCCCGACCTCGGCTACACCGACGCCTGGTCGGCCGAGGCCAACGGAACCGACGGGTTCACGCCCCTGGCCCTGGCCAGTGTGTGGGCGCCGACGCTGCGGCTGGGCACCGCGATCGTGCCCGCCTACACCCGGGGTCCCGCGACCCTGGCGATGAGCGCCGCCTCCCTGGCCGCCGCCGCGCCGGGCCGGTTCACGCTGGGGATCGGCACCTCCTCCAACGTGATCGTGCAGCGTTGGAACTCCATCCCCTTCGAGGAGCCCTACAAGAAGGTCCGCGACACCGTCCGTTTCCTGCGCGAGGCGCTCACCGGTCAGAAGATCAAGGCCGCCTACGACACCTTCGAGGTCAAGGGCTTCACCCTCGGCGCCGTGCCCTCGGAGCAGCCGCCGATCCTGGTCGCCGCGCTTCGTCAGGGCATGCTGCGTCTGGCCGGTCGAGAGGGCGACGGCGCCATCATCAACTGGCTCTCGTCCGAGGACGTGCGCACCGTCGCGCCGATCGTCCGAGAGTTCGGCGAGGACAAGGAGATCGTCGCCCGGATCTTCGCCATCCCCGACACCGACCCGGAGACCGCTCGGGAGATCGGCCGTCGGGCCATCGCCGCCTACCTGAACGTGCCCGTCTACCGGGCGTTCCACGAGTGGTTGGGTCGTGAGGAGCTCGACCCCATGTGGAAGGAGTGGGAGGAGGGCGACCGCAAGGGCGCACTCGCGGCGATCCCCGACTCCGTGGTCGACGACCTCATCGTGCACGGGCCGGCGGAGTACTGCCGTGAGCGGATCGAGTCCTACGTGGCGGCCGGGGTGAGCACCCCGGTGATCGCGCCGATCGGACCGTCCTCCCACGCACCGGCGGACATCATCCGCGCACTCGCGCCAAGAGGCTGATCCGACCCTCGTTCGGGGTGTCCTCGCACGCGCACCGGTGTGACGGGGACATCCCGACCGTTCGGTATGTTCTGCGTCCCCGGTGCGCTCGACCCGGTCCACGACGCCACCCGTGTTCTGCCTGGTTCTCGTGTGCGAGTGGTCACAGAATGGAAGAATGCGGTAACAATGGTGCGCCTGGATCGACCCCCGGTCCACCGAACCCGCTTCCGGAAGGCACCCCCATGCGACGTTTTCTCCTGTGCTCCCTGCCCCTGACCCTGGCCCTCGCGCTGTCCGCCTGCGGTGGTGAGGAGGAGACCCCCGCCGACGGCACCGACACGGCGGCCGACGCCGCCGGTGAGGACACCGAGGCCGCGGCCCAGATCGTCGCCGAAGGGTTCGTCGCGGCGCTGAACGCCGACGACGCCGAGGCCGCCTGCGCCCTCATCGACGAGGCCGCCCAGGCCGCGGTCGTCTCCCAGAGTGAAGGCGCCGAGGACTGTGTCACGGCCTTCCCCGACTACGCGGAGGGCCTCCCCGACAGCGAGTCCATCGAGATCGGCGAGATCGCCGTCGGCACCGACCTGGACGGTGAGACCGAGATCGTGACCGTCACCCTCGACCACCCCGACCAGGACCCGGGCGCCCTGGAGGTGCGCGAGTCCGACGACGGCGAGTGGCGCGCCACCCGCATCCCGGGCACCACCCTCGGCGGTGCCTGAAGATCCTCGTCCGCGTGACTTCTGAAAGGATGGCTCCACGGGGCACGGCATCACCGCGTGCCCCGTGGCACACAGAGTAAGGAGTTGCGCGATGATCCTCATCGTCGTCAAGTACCGGGTCAAGCCCGAGGCCAAGGACACGTTCCTCGACGCGGTCGCCGACTTCACCGCGGCCACCCGCGCCGAGCCCGGCAACCTGTGGTTCGAGTGGTCCCGCAGCGTCGAGCGCGACGACGAGTTCGTGCTCGTCGAGGCGTTCAAGGACGACGCGGGCGAGGCCCACGTCAAGAGCGACCACTTCGCCTCGGGTCTGGCCGCGATGAAGCCGCTGCTGGCAGAGACCCCGCAGATCGTCAGCCGCGTCGTGGAGGGCGAGGGCTGGGACCGGATGGGCGAACTCACCATCGACGAGTGACGGCGGCGCTGAGAAGAGACGGCTGAGGGGGAACGCGAGTTGGACACCTACGTGGCGGACACGGACCGGTACGAGAGACTGGAGTACCGATCCTGCGGTGACAGCGGGCTGCGACTGCCCCGGCTGTCGCTGGGACTATGGCAGAACTTCGGCAACGACCGGAGTTTCGAGAACCAGCGCCGCATCCTGCGCCGCGCCTTCGACCTGGGCGTCTTCCACCTGGACCTGGCCAACAACTACGGTCCGCCGCCGGGCTCCGCGGAGGAGAACCTCGGACGGATCCTGGCCAGGGACCTGGGCCCGTACCGGGAAGAGTTGGTGATCACCACCAAGGCCGGTTGGACCATGGGTCCCGGACCGCACCAGCAGGGCGGTTCCCGCAAGTACCTGCTGTCCTCGCTGGACCGCTCCCTTGAGCGGATGGGCCTCGACTACGTCGACGTCTTCTACAGCCACCGACCCGACCCGGACACCCCGCTGGAGGAGACCATGCTGGCCCTCCACCACGCGGTGGTGTCCGGGCGGGCCATGTACGCGGGGATCTCCTCCTACGGGCCTTCGCTGACCCGCAGGGCGGCGGCGATCATGCGCGACCTCGGCACGCCGTTGGTCGTGCACCAGCCCTCCTACTCCATGCTCAACCGCTGGGTGGAGGACGGCCTGTTGGAGGCCACCGCGGACGAGAAGATGGGCGTGGTGGCGTTCTCCCCGCTGGCCCAGGGGTTGTTGACCGACCGGTACCTGGACGGATCGGTGCCCTCGGACTCCCGAGCCGGGGTGGGGCGGCCCAGTTGGCGGGACAACATGCTCACCGACGAGGTCCTGGAACGGGTGCGGGGACTGAACGCGATCGCCCTCGAACGGGGGCAGACCCTGGCGCAGATGGCGATCTCCTGGGTGCTGCGCGACCGGGGTCCGCGCACCGTGACCACCGCGCTCGTCGGCGCGTCCAGCGTCGAGCAGCTGGAGCAGAACCTCAAGGCGGTGGACTCCACCGAGTTCACCGAGGAGGAACTACGCGCCATCGACCGGTGGGCGGTCGACTCCGACATCAACATCTGGTGGGGCGCCACGGCGTCCAAGGAGTAAAGCCCCTCGGGCGGAGTTGAGGGTCGGCTGTCTCCGGTGCGGGGTTTCTTGGTACTGAGCGCCCCTTTCGGGGCGTAAGTCCCTTGTTCGGGAACCCGGTGTCACCTAGCTTGACCTCAACTCCGCCCGAAAGGCCGCCATGCCATCCCCCAGGCACCGGACGCCCTGCCCCGTTCCCTGGGCGTGTTCCGACCCAGAACTCCCCCTCGACGGGAGTTCACCATGACCCCGACCCAGCTCAGAGCGTTCTCCACCGTGGTCCGCCTCGGTTCGGTCAAGAGCGCCGCCCAGGAGCTGTGCGTCTCCGAGTCCGCCGTGTCCCTGCACATCGGCAAGCTCCGCAAACTCTTCGACGACCGCCTGTTCTCCCGTACTTCCTCCGGGCTGACCCTCACCCCCGGTGGACTGCGCCTGGCGAGCCGCGCCGTCGAACTCATCGGGCTTCAGGACCGCATCCTGCGCGAGGTCGGCCGCGCTCGCGACGGCACCCGCCTGTTGCGGATCGCCGTCACCACCCTGTTCGCCGAACACGCCGCCCCGGGTCTCATCGAGCTGTTCGTGGGCCGCGCCGACGACCTCGACGTCGAACTGAGCGCGCACTCCCCGGACCGGTTCGTCGAGTTACTGCGAGAGCGCGCCGTCGATGTCGCACTCGGTCCGATCCCCCCGGAAACCGGCCTCCCCGCCGGTGGCGTGATCTCCCGCCGCGTGCTCAAGTACCAACTGCTCACCGTGGTGGCCCCCGACCATCCCCTGTCCCAGGGCCGGATCGACCCCGAGCGCCTGCGCGAACACCCCTGGATGCTCGGCCCCTCCGCCCTCGACCGCACCGGCCTGGTCCCGTCCGCGCTCCGTCGCATGGGCGTCCCGGAATCGCGACAGCGGGTGTTCCCCAGCCACTCCGCCGCCCTGGAACAGGTCAAACGAGGCTCGGGGATCGGCTTGGCGCTGGGCTTCACCATCGGCCACGACCTGGCGGACCGAAGACTGGTGACCCCGTGTGGCCCACCGGTACGGACCTCAGGGGTGTGGGGCGCCACCAGCCTGCCCGACCAGGACGAAGGAGTCGCGGGGGAGTTCGTCCGCTTCGCCACCACCCCCCGCGCCACCCAGGCCATGCTCCGGGGCTCGGGCGTTCACCGAGGCCGCTTCCGCCCCACCACCCACGTGACCCTGTGGAGCCACGGAGAGTTCACCGCCGGGGTCCCTCTCCCGCGCTGACGCCGGTCCCGGGCCCCTCCAATGAGGATGCCTCTTGCCCGCAGCGCCGGTCTTCGTGCCCTGAAGGGGAGTGGTCATTGCAAGGAGGAACCCGTCGGGGCCTCGGTCAGGAGGGCGGGGCGGGGGCGGGCAAGGGGCTACTGCCGGTGATGGGTTATCCACAGGCGGGGAGTTCGGGGTGGTGGTGGAGCGCGTGGGCGTGATCCCATTGATCTTGGGGGAGCCGCTGGTTCCGCCGGTTTCGTGCTGCCCGGGGGTGGGTGGGTGTGGTGGGGGTGGGGTGGGGCGTGGGATGCCTCAGGTTTCTGGTTCTTGGGGTTGTTGGGCGTTACACGGGTGGCTGGTGGGGCGCCTCGGGTTTCTGGCTCTGGGGGTGGTTGGGCGGGGTGGGGGTGGGTTCTCCCTCCTTCCCCGCCGCGTGATTGTTGCCGCCCGCACCGCACACGTCAAGGCAATGTCGGGTGCTCTGGCAGCGGTGCTGGTGGCCTTGACCCGTACGGCACGGGCGGCGGTTTGGCGGCTATCGGGGAAGGGGGGAGAGTGGTTGGGGTCCCCAACGGCCCCGGGCTTCGCCCGGTCCGGCCGCAGGCGGCCGGATCCCTTCCCTTCCGCCTGGTGTCCTCGTTGAGCGCGTCGCCACTACGTGACGGGTCCGGTCACGAAGGACCCGCTACAGGCCAGGCACGGGGCGGGCCGCGTCCTCGCGGTGGCCGGCCCTGGTCTTCTCAGCGATGATCTTGCTCGTAGCGCCATGTTGGGCGCCCAACATGGCGCTACGAGCAAGATCGTTTCCATTCAGAGCCCCTCCAACGAAGTCGCTAGGAGCATCTCCGTGATAGGTGGATCCGGTCATAGGGGAAGAGGTTGTGGATAACCCAGAATGGCCACCCCATCTATGGTAGGCACATTCACAGGCCTGAAAATAGGTTGAATATACCCGCCGGTAAGCCTGCCATTCTTGGGAGTGTTCGCATATAATCAGAATATGAGCTTTCCTCCCCACGCACCGCGCCCGACCGGGAACACCCCGGTCGATAAAGCGATGGCGGGTGCGCGGGAGATGGCGGTGGAATTCTCCGGCCGGGATATCCCGTTCGGGTGCGAGGGCGATGTGCTCGCACAGTTTCGCCGGCTCAACCAGGAAACAGACCGGATCCGCTATGGGATGCTGCCCGCTCTGGCCCGGATGGAGGCCACCGGTGCCCTGTTGGAAGAGGGTGGCCAGCGCAGCATCCAGGCGTGGATCACCCACCAGTGGGGGACCTCCCCGGCCGAGGCCAAGAGCCTCGCCACCCTCGCCCGGGCGTTGTACAAACAGCAGCTGCCCCTGGTGGAAGAAGCCTTCCAGGGCGAGGTCTTGTCGTTGGGTGAGGCGTGCGCGATCGCGACCTCCACCGAAAAAGCCACTACCGAGTGGGCGCAGGTCCTGGAAACGGCGGATGAGGAATTCCGTGCCCAGCGTCCTTCGGTGGAGGGGTTTCGGGCCCGGTTGGAATACGGGCTCATCGCCTATAAGCAGGAGTGCCCGCAGGCTTCGGTGCGCCAGTTGCGGGACGCGGCGAAATGGTTCGTCGCCCGCCTGGACCCCGACAAAGCCGACCGGGACTACGACGAAACGTTCGAGAACCGGGGCGCCCAGTTCTCGCCCACGTTCGAGTCCGGGTTTTTGTTGCGGATGTGGGGGCCGGGGGCCGACAACGAGCTGATCCAGGCCGCCCTGCAGGCTTACACCGAACCGTACGGGCCCGATAACGCCGCCGTGGCGAAGCATCAGCGCACCTATGACGCGATGATGCGCATCTTCGAGACCGCCCTGACCCACCGGGGTTGCTCCAGCCTGAGCCGCCAACCGTTGGCCACGTTGAACATCACCGTCCCCCTCACACGCTTCCTCGGAGACGGGACGGCTGAACCCGCCACCACCGAGGATGGTGTGGTCCTCCCTGATCAGATGGTGGCCCGCCTGACCCCCCACAGCTGGTTGCGCCGGTTCGTGACCGACGAACAGGGCCGCACCTTGTTGGATGTGGGGCGCAAGCAGCGGTGCGCTCCGGATCCGGTGCGCCAGGCGGCGGGGTTCAAGAAGCCCTACTGCGAGTGGCACGAGGGTTGTGATGTGCCGCGTAGCTGGTCGCAGTACGACCACATCGTCCCCTTCTCCCACGGCGGGGCCACCAGCGCCGACAACATGCAGGTGTTGTGCTCGACCCACAACAGGCTCAAGCACCGGCTCCAGGCCAAGATGAACCGGCAGATCTGGGAACACCACCACGCCCAGAACCGACAGGACACCGAGACCAGCGGGGACAGGGATGGTGAGGGGGAGCCAGCCCCAGCCACCGCCCTCTAACCACCAACCCCCGTTTCCACCACCCGTTTCCGCCAGGTGGAACCCCAACCCCCGCGACCACCCCCGGTTGGGTGTCAGACCCCAAGGGCCCCATGCCCTGTGGGGATAGCGGCATGCCCAGAGCCAGAAACACCGCGAACCCCCGCCCAGAGCCACATTCCGGAACCGGAGTGGCTCTCATCGGGGGTGTCGGCACCACTTCCACCCCCGGTACCGGCTCCCGCCCCAGGTACCGGCCCACCGGCACCATCAACCCCGTGTTGTCTCTCCATCATGATGATCTTGTCCGTAGCGCCATGTTGGGCGCCCAACATGGCGCTACGAGCAAGATCATCGCTGAGAAGA
>NZ_JBEYLC010000068.1:0-27850 GCF_040635885.1 Nocardiopsis sp. NPDC006832
GAGCGCGTCGAACCCGCGGGGCCCGGGGCCGCCCGTTCGCCGGTGACCGCTCAGACGCGGAGGTCGAAAGTGGCGGACGCCTTGACCAGGCCGTTGACCTGGATCTCCACCAGGTGTTCGCCCGGGTGGTAGGCGCGGGTGCTGATCGGGCGCACCGGGTGTTTCTTCTCCAGGACCCGACGTTCCCCGGAGCACAGCTCCACCTTGGTCCACTTGAACACCTTGCGGCCCAGGGAGCCGTCGGCGCGGACGTGGTGCACCACGTAGTCGACCACCATCATGTGCGGACGGATGTCGGTGTTCTCCAGTTCGATCCGTACCAGCAGGGTCTGGCCCAGGTCCAGTAGGCCCGGGGACAGAACGAGCCCGTGGGCTCGGGCGTGCTCGCCGCCGGTGGCGCCGAGCAGCGCCAGGGCCCGCTGATCGCCCTCCTTGACCAGGGTGCGCAGGGCGTGCCGAACGGTCCACGCGGTCTCGGGGGTGGGGCTCTGCCGGGTCCACCGCTCGGCCAGGTCCAGGACCAGTTCGGGGTGCTCGCGGGCGATGTCGTTGAGGTTGTTGGCCACCGACGTGCGCACGTGCTTGGAGGGGTCGCTGCGCAGCGCCTCCAACACGTCGAGCACCGGTAGTGGATCGGTGACGAATCCGGGGAGCCGGCGTGCCCAGGGCAGTCGGGGTCGGATGCCCTCACTGGCGAACCGGCGCACGTGGTGATCGGGGTCGACCGCGCAGGCGCGCATCAGCGCCATGGTCGCTTCATAGTGCCGCAGCACGAACGGCCGGACGGCGAACTCACCGGTGTGCCGCTTGGTGATCTCCACCAGGGCGGGCAGCGAGACCTCCGGGTGATCCAGCCCGTACTCCTCCACGAACCGGGCCACGGGCATGAGGTGGAACCCGTCGTTGAACATGCCGTCGTCCTCGCCCAAGGGGTCCTTGAGGGAGGCGACCAGCACGGCGATCGCCTCGGGGTAGTGCTCGGGGAGCCGGTCCCGCAGCCCCCGCGCCATCACCAGCACCCGATCCTTGAGTTCCAGGGGTTCGACTTCGCGATCGACCTGCACGGCGTAGGATTCCACGTCGAATCCTGGAAACACCGTGCGAATGGAATCACCGAGCACGCGCGCCGCCGCGCCGTCGAAGTGCTTCTTGAGGCTGTATGCACCGGCCATGCCCGCCCACTCCCGCCGTCGATTGGGGGTAAAGCTATCCCGCTCCTACGACGAAGTCGAGAATTTCCTGAATCCATGACAAAGGTGATTCCCAAGGCCTTTTCGGTGTTCTTGTAAGAAAACCCCGGTCGAAACCGGAAATGGATCACGGGTGTTTCCGAGGGGCGGCGGGAGAACACCCGCCGCCCGGCCCCTTCGATCCGACTCCGGCTCACTCCCGCCGAGGTTCGGAGTCGCGGACGTTCGGCACCATCGGGGTGTCCTTCGGTCGCATCCCGATCTTCGACCCCAGCCACACCAACGGGTCGTACTTGCGGTCCACCACCCGTTCCTTGAGCGGGATCAGCGCGTTGTCGGTGATGCGGATCCCCTCGGGACACACCTCCGTGCAGCACTTGGTGATGTTGCAGTAGCCCATCCCGAACTCGTCCTGGGCGATTCGGCGACGGTCCGCGGTGTCCTCCGGGTGCATCTCCAGTTCGGCCACCCGCATCAGGAAGCGGGGCCCGGAGAAGTGCTCCTTGTTCTCCTCGTGGTCACGGATCACGTGGCACACGTTGTTGCACAGGAAGCACTCGATGCACTTGCGGAACTCCTGGGGACGCTCCACGTCCACTTGCCGCATCCGGAAGTCGCCCGGCGAGGTGTTCGGGTCCGGGGTGAACGAGGGGATCTCGCGCGCCTTGTCGTAGTTGAACGACACGTCGCACACCAGGTCCCGGACGACCGGGAAGGTGCGCATGGGCGTCACCGTCACCACCTCGTCCTCCTCGAACACGCTCATCCGCGTCATGCAGGACAGCCGCGGCATCCCGTTGATCTCCACCGAACAGGAACCGCACTTGCCGGCCTTGCAGTTCCACCGCACGGCCATGTCGGGGGCCTGGGTGGCCTGGAGGCGGTGCAGTACGTCCAAGACCACCTCGCCCTCGTTGACCTCGACCTCGTACTCGGTGAGTTCGCCCTCGTCCGATCCTCGCCACACCCGGAACGTCCGCTCGGTCATGACGTGCCCTCCTCGGTCGTGTCCGTCCTCTCCGCGTCCTCGTCGGTGTCGGTACGCGGACCCTCCTCCGGTGGCCCCTCCTCGGGCAACTCCTCCTCGGTGAGGTACTTGGCCAGTTCCTCCCGCTCGAACAGGCGCAGCAGTTCGGCGGGGACGTCGGCGAGCGGACGCCGGGTCAGCTCCACCCGACCGTCGACCGCCCGGGCGGCCAGGTTCACCCGCCGCCATCGCGCCGACATGTCGGGGAAGTCGTCACGGGTGTGCCCACCCCGCGACTCGGTGCGTTCCAGGGCGGCCCTGGTGACGGCCTCCGACACCAGCAGCATGTTCGGCAGCGCCAACGCCAGGTGCCAACCCGGGTTGTACACGCGATCGCCCGGAGCGCTGATCACCTGTACGCGTTCGGTCAGCTCCGACAGTCGCTCCAGGGCCTTCTCCATCTCCGGTCCCTTGCGGATGATGCCGACCAGGTCGTTCATGGTGTCCTGAAGCTCGGAGTGCAACGTGTAGGGGTTCTCGCCCTCGCCCTGCTTGAGCGGGGCCAACGAGGAGCGGACGGCCGCCGCCACCACGCGATCCACCGGACCGGGGGAGGGCTTCGACTCGGTCAATGCGTCGACGTAGGCGGCGGCGCCCAGTCCGGACCGCCGCCCGAACACCAGCAGGTCCGACAGCGAGTTGCCGCCCAACCGGTTGGAGCCGTGCATCCCGCCCGCCACCTCCCCGGCGGCGAACAACCCGGGCACGTCGGAGGCGGCGGTGTCGGCGTCCACCCGGACCCCGCCCATGACGTAGTGGCAGGTGGGGCCGACCTCCATGGGTTCGGCGGTGATGTCCACGTCCGCCAGTTCCTTGAACTGGTGGTGCATGGACGGCAACCGGCGCCGGATCTCCTCCGCCGGCAACCTGGTGGACACGTCAAGGAACACGCCGCCGTGCGGCGACCCGCGCCCCTCCTTCACCTCGTTGTTGATCGCCCGGGCCACCTCGTCGCGGGGCAGCAGCTCCGGTGGCCTGCGGTTGTTCGCGGGATCGTCGTACCAGCCGTCGGCCTCCGCCTCGGTCTCGGCGTACTGGGAGCGGAACACGTCGGGCACGTAGTCGAACATGAACCGATCGCCCTTGGAGTTGCGCAGCACTCCGCCGTCACCGCGGACCGACTCGGTGACGAGGATGCCCTTCACCGAAGGTGGCCAGACCATCCCGGTGGGGTGGAACTGCACGAACTCCATGTTGATCAGCGACGCCCCGGCGCGCAGGGCCAACGCGTGCCCGTCACCGGTGTACTCCCAGGAGTTGGAGGTGGTGCGGAAGGCCTTGCCGATCCCGCCGGTGGCCAGCACCACGGTAGGCGCCTCGAACAACACGAAGCCGCCGTCCACACGCCGGTAACCGAACGCGCCGACCACCCGGCCCTCGTCTCCGGGCTCGCGCAGGAGGTCGGTGACCGCGGTCTCGGCGAACACCCGCAACCGGGCGTCGGGGTCGCCGTGCTCGACGGCGTCCGCCTGCTGGAGCGCCACGATCCGCTGTTGGAGGGTGCGGATCAGCTCCAGCCCCGTGCGGTCGCCCACGTGCGCCAGTCGCGGATACTCGTGCCCGCCGAAGTTGCGTTGGCTGATGCGCCCGTCGGCGGTGCGGTCGAACAGGGCGCCCCAGTACTCCAGCTCCAGGATCCGGTCGGGGGACTCCTTGGCGTGGAGTTCGGCCATGCGAGGGTCGTTGAGGAACTTGCCGCCGCGCAGGGTGTCGCGGAAGTGCACGGTCCAGGTGTCGTCGGCGTTGGTGTTGCCCAGGGCGGCCGCGGCCCCGCCCTCGGCCATCACCGTGTGGGCCTTGCCGAAGAGCGACTTGGAGATGATCGCGGTTCGTTTGCCCTGTTCACGGGCGGCGATCGCGGCGCGTAGACCCGCTCCGCCCGCGCCGATCACCACGACGTCGTAGCTGTACCGGGTGACCCCGGCCTCTGTTTTGGGGGGCATGCGATGCTTCTTCCTTCCCCGCTCAGTTGAGGATGCGAAGGTCGGTGATGGTGCCGCTCGCGACCAGCGCGACGTAGGCGTCGGTGATCATCAGCGAGGCGATGCTGAGCCAGCCGTAGAGCATGTGCCGGTTGTTCAGCGTGGAGACCCGCGACCACAGCCAGTACCGGACGGGGTTGCGGCCGAAGCTGCGCAGCCGGCCGCCCATGATGTGTCTGCACGAGTGGCAGCCGAAGGTGTAGGCCCACAGCAACAGCACGTTCGTGAGCATGATCAGGTTGCCGACCCCGATGCCGAAGCCGCCGTCCACGCCGTGGAAGAAGGGGACGAGCATGTCCCAGGTGTTGATCAGGACGATGGCGCCCGCGGCGTAGAAGAAGTAGCGGTGTCCGTTCTGCGGGAGCATGAGCGGCCGGGTCTCGCCGGTGTAGTTCCGGTGCGGTTCGCGGACCGCGCAGGCCGTCGGCGCCTGCCAGACGGAGCGGTAGTAGGCCTTGCGGTAGTAGTAGCAGGTCACCCGGAACAGCAGCAGGATCGGCAGGCTGAGCAGGGCGTACGGCAGGAAGGGCGGGAACTCCCAGGGGACCCGGCCGAAGAGTGACGCGTCCGGGACGCACTGCTGGGCCAGACAGGGGGAGTAGAAGGGCGTCAGGTAGTGGTGTTCCTGGACCCAGTAGTGGTCCTGTTGGAAGACCCGTGCGGCTCCGTAGACGAGGAAGGTGGCCAGGCCCAACGTCGTCAGCGTCGGACCCAGCCACCATCGGTCGGTTCTGAGCGTGCGCCCGGGGACGCGCGCCCGCCCGGCGGGGTTTGCGTCTTGTGTCGAGGTCACCGTGGACTCCACCTCCTGTGGAGAGCGACCCGGACGGGGATACGGGTGCGGGCCCGCGCCCCTCCGGTGGCCGTGACCGCCCCTGGTTCTGGACGGCCGGGGGAAGCAGTAGGGAACCGGTCTGCTACGCAACGCTAGGTCGCTGTGATCACGGTCACGTTCCGGGGCTGGGGAATCCGCGAGAAATGGCTGTGATGTACGCCACTATCGCCATGCGATTTGCGAAGAAAGGAGAACTATCAGGCCATTTATCCGCGATGCGGTTTTCGGGGCTGCTGGCGAGAAAGTGCCCGGAGTTGATATAGGGGCCCAGGTGATCACGATCGTGGCCCGCGGCGTCCTCCGGGCGCGAACGGCGCGAGAGGCGCTTCAGGGGGACATGGACAGTCCGTCGTCCCGCGTCTCGCCATGACGGTTCCGTGGCCCTCCGGCGTCCGTGGCGGAGATGAGGACCTCCAGGTCGGGTCCCAGGTCCTGCGGTCCCATCGCCAGCAGGTACGCGTGCAGGTGCCGGCGGAACGCGTCCGCCGAGTGCGAGGGCTCCACGTCCTTGCGCCGGGCCAACGCCACGGTGCGCAGCAGACGGGGACGGGACAGCGGGGTGCCGCGCAGCCCGGGCCGGTTGCGCAACACCATGCTGGGCACCACCGCCAACCCCAGACCGGCCTCGACGAACCTCAGGACCGCGTCCATCTCGCCGCCCTCCACGGCCAACTCCGGCTCGAAACCGGCGGCGCGGCAGGCGCGGAGCGTCGCCTCGCGAACGTCGTAACCCCGCCGGAACATGACCAGGGGGCGCCCCTGGAGTTCGGTGATGCGCATCGAGGCGCGCCCGTTCGGCGCGGGCTCCGACGTAGGGCTGGCCACCACCAGGTTCTCCCGCAGGATCGGGGTGGTGGAGAAGTCCGGATCGCTGCTTTGCAGCGGGAGGATGATCAGGGCCATGTCGAGTTCGCCGCGACCCAGGTTGCGGATGAGGTCGCGTGAACCGCTCTCCTCCACGTGGAGTTCGATCCCGGGGAAGCGGGTATGGAAGTCGGCGAGAACGTCCGCCAGTAGTCCCGCGCACAAGGATGGGGTCGCCCCCAGTCGCACCCGGCCGCGCCGCACGCCGGCCAGTTCCGCCACCTCGCGACGGGCCGTTTCCAGGTCGGTGAGGATGCGTTGGGCGAGCGGAAGCAATGCCTCACCCGCTGGAGTGAGTGTGATGTTTCCCCGGGCACGACTGAATAACGGCGCACCCAACTCCTTCTCAAGGCTGCGGATCTGTTTGCTCAAACTCGGCTGAGCGACGCGTGAAAGCTCGGCTGCACGGGTGAAATGGCGCGTGCGGGCCACAGCGACGAAGTAGGCGAGCTGCTGGAACTGCATGCTTCATAGCCTAAGGCTATGGACACGAGGGTCGCGATGACTTGGACGTTGGGCTTAACTCGAATTTAGAGTGGCAGGCTGTGGCGAACAGTACCTTGACCAAGAAGCGGTCTACGGCCTACGGATCCACGGTGGCGCTGAAGGCGGCAATGGCGACCTCCGGTGCGATCCTTGTGCTGTATTTGATCGCGCACATGTACGGCAACCTGAAAGTCTTCGCGGGCCAGGAGGCCTTCGACGGCTACGCTCACGGACTCCGTGAGATCGGCTATCCTCTCCTGCCCGAGAGCGGCTTCCTGTGGGTCTTCCGGATCGTTCTCCTCGCGAGCATCCTGATCCACATCTATTCGGCGGCGGTGCTGACGATCCGCGCGCGCAAGGCGCGTCAGCAGCGCTACGTGGTGAAGAAGAGGGTGAAGCGCACCTACTCCTCGTACACCATGCGGTACGGCGGAGTGCTGATCGCGCTCTTCGTGATCTTCCACATCCTGCACCTGACGGTGAACGTGATCGCCCCCGGCGGCAAGTCGGACAGCCCCTACGAGCGACTCGTGAACGGTTTCCAGCCCGAGTTCTGGTTCGTGACGCTGTTCTACATCGCCGCGGTGATCGCGGTCGGCTTCCACCTGCGACACGGCATCTGGAGTGGCATGGCCACCCTGGGCGCCAACACCGCCGCGCGCCAGGGCAAGATCAACGCCGTGGCCGTGGCCATCGCTCTGGTCGTGACCGTCGGGTTCCTGCTTCCGCCCCTGGCGGTCACCTTTGGACTGGTGAGTTAATTGTCTGACATCGACCTTTACACCGAGGGCTCCCCGATCCGGGACGAGAAGGCTCCTGAGGGGCCGATCAACGAGCGCTGGGACCAGCGCCGTTTCTCGGCCAAGCTGGTCAACCCCGCGAACCGGCGCAAGCTCTCCGTCATCATCGTCGGCACCGGCCTGGCCGGTGCCTCCGCCGCGGCGACCCTGGGCGAGGCGGGCTACAACGTCTCCTCGTTCTGCTACCAGGACAGCCCCCGGCGCGCGCACTCCATCGCCGCGCAGGGTGGCATCAACGCCGCGAAGAACTATCGCAACGACGGCGACAGCATCCACCGGCTGTTCTACGACACGGTCAAGGGCGGTGACTTCCGCTCCCGCGAGTCGAACGTCTACCGCCTCGCGCAGACCAGCGTCGAGATCATCGACCAGTGCGTCGCCCAGGGCGTCCCGTTCGCCCGCGAGTACGGCGGTCTGCTCGACAACCGTTCCTTCGGTGGCGTGCAGGTCTCCCGTACCTTCTACGCCCGCGGCCAGACGGGTCAGCAGCTGCTGATCGGCGCCTACCAGGCGCAGGAGCGGCAGATCGCCGCCGGCACCGTCAAGATGCACACCCGGCACGAGATGCTCGAACTGGTCATCGTGGACGGCAAGGCGCGCGGCATCATCGCCCGCGACATGGTCACCGGTGAGATCGAGACGCACTTCGCCGACGCCGTGGTCCTGGCCACCGGTGGTTACGGCAACGTGTTCTTCCTGTCCACCAACGCGATGGGCTCGAACGTCACCGCCGCCTGGCGTGCGCACCGCAAGGGCGCGTACTTCGCCAACCCCTGCTACACGCAGATCCACCCGACCTGCATCCCGGTCAGCGGCGACTACCAGTCCAAGCTGACCCTGATGAGCGAGTCGCTCCGTAACGACGGTCGGATCTGGGTGCCCAAGAAGGGCGGCGACGACCGCGACCCGCGGCAGATCCCCGAGGACGAGCGCGACTACTACCTGGAGCGCATCTACCCGGCCTTCGGCAACCTGGTGCCGCGTGACATCGCCTCCCGCGCCGCCAAGAACGTCTGCGACGAGGGCCGCGGTGTCGGCCCCGGTGGTCTGGGCGTGTACCTGGACTTCACGGCCGCCATCGAACGCATGGGCCGGGACGCCGTCGAGGCCAAGTACGGCAACCTGTTCGACATGTACCAGCGCATCACCGGTGAGAACCCGTACGAACTTCCGATGCGCATCTACCCCGCGGTGCACTACACCATGGGTGGCCTGTGGGTCGACTACGACCTGCAGAGCACCATCCCGGGCCTGTTCGTGACCGGTGAGGCCAACTTCTCCGACCACGGCGCCAACCGCCTGGGCGCCAGCGCGCTGATGCAGGGTCTGGCGGACGGCTACTTCGTCCTGCCGAACACCATCAACGACTACCTGGCGGACGGCCCGTTCGAAACGGTCGACGAGCAGCACCCCGAAGCCGTCAAGGCCAAGGACCTGGTCACCAACCGGATCGACAAGCTGCTCTCCACCAACGGTTCCCGCACCGTCGACTCCTTCCACAAGGAGCTCGGCCACATCATGTGGGACTACTGCGGCATGGAGCGCAGCGAAGAGGGCCTGCGCAAGGCCATCGACCTCATCCGCGAGCTGCGCGCCGAGTTCTGGCGCGACGTCAAGGTGCTCGGCACCAATGAGGAGTTCAACCAGGCTCTGGAGAAGGCCAACCGCGTGGCCGACTTCCTGGAGCTCGGTGAGCTCATGTGCGTCGACGCCCTGCACCGCCGCGAGTCCTGTGGTGGTCACTTCCGAGCGGAGAGCCAGACCGAGGACGGCGAGGCGCTGCGTCACGACGACGAGTTCGCCTACGTCGCCGCCTGGGAGTTCGCCGGCGTTGACAGCAAGCCCGTGCTCCACAAGGAAGCCCTGGAGTACGAGTACGTCGAGATGAAGCAGCGGAGTTACAAGTGAACATCACCCTGCGCGTTTGGCGCCAGAAGGGCCGTGACGACGAAGGCCGGATGGTCACGTACAAGCTCACGGACGTCTCCGAGGACATGTCCTTCCTTGAGATGCTCGACGTTCTCAACGAGAAGCTCACGCTTGAGAACGAGGACCCGGTCGCCTTCGACCACGACTGTCGCGAGGGCATCTGTGGTGCCTGTGGCGTCGTGATCGACGGCGAGGCGCACGGCCCCGAGCGTACGACCACCTGCCAGCTGCACATGCGCAGCTTCAACGACGGCGACACCATCACGGTCGAGCCGTGGCGGGCCAAGGCGTTCCCGGTCGTGAAGGACCTCGTCGTCGACCGTGGTGCGTTCGACCGCATCATCCAGTCGGGCGGTTTCATCAGCGCGCCCACCGGTACCGCCCCGGACGCCCACGCCAACCCGATCCCGAAGCCGGACGCGGACCGCGCGTTCGACGCCGCGACCTGCATCGGTTGTGGCGCGTGCGTGGCGGCCTGCCCGAACGCGTCCAGCATGCTGTTCACCGCCGCGAAGGTCACGCACCTGGGCATGCTCCCGCAGGGACAGCCCGAGCGTGCCTCCCGCGTGGTGAAGATGATCAACCAGCAGGACGAAGAGGACTTCGGCGGCTGCACCAACATCGGTGAGTGCGCCGCGGTCTGCCCGAAGGGCATCCCGCTGGACACCATCTCCCAGCTCAACCGCGACCTGCTGGGCTCGCTCGGCAAGGGCATCGGCTAGTCACGATCCCCGGTCATGAGTCGGGGCCGTCTCCCTCGGGGAGGCGGCCCCTTCGCGTTGGATTCCCCGACCGGCGAAGCGAGTCGACATCCTCCTCGGCGATCCCACACGTGATGCCACGAACCCGGGCGGTACGCAGATGGTCCAGAGCCGTCTCGACGTTGGTTTGCGGCTCTCGGACCGAATCGAGGATCAAGCGTTCGTCCATCCACGCCGCAAGACCCGGTCGACGCGTCTCCAACGACGCCCAGGCGGGTTCGGGGAACCCGGGTAGGTCTCGCTCACGCCCCGCCAACCTGCGGCGATGAAGGTCGGGGTCGGAACAGACCACCTCGATCCAGACCAGGGGAGCCCTCTGCCGTTCGGCCAGGTTCCGCCACTGTTCGCGAGCCTCCTCTGCGTCGTTGACCGCGTCCACGATCACCGCCTGTCCCAGGGAGAGCAGGTCGGCCGCCATCGCCTCCACCACCACGTACGCGGCCAGACCGGTGGGCTGTTCCCGTTCGATCCCCGAACGCAGGAGCGCGGCCTCGACGGGGTCGACGGACAGTACCGGGGCGGGCGAGTGGCGTCCGAGCGCGCGGGCGATGGTGCTCTTGCCGGAACCGGGCAGACCGGCGAAGACGATCAGCATGGCCGAACCCTCCCAGGCGGTACCGACAGGGGTCAGACGGCGGGGCGGAGCATGCAGTAGGTGGAGGGGAAGTCCGGGTCGTTGACCGCTCGGACGACACGGAACTCGAACCGCTCGAAGAAGCCGATGTCGGCCGGGTTCGTCGTGTCCAGGTACACCGGGACCCCGTCGCTGTCGGCCTGGGCGAGCCCGGCGCGCACCAGGCTGGAACCCACACCGGTGCCACGGGCGGCCGGGTCGGTGCCCAGGGCCCTCAGGTACCAGTGCGGCTCCTCGGGGGCCGACCCCTTGAGTTCGGCGACGTAGCGCATGATCCGGGGCAGGCGCCGCACGCCCAACATCGACGCGAGGTGCGGCAGGGACCGCAGCATCGTCGCGCCCTCCTTGGCGTCGTCGCCGGGCGGCTTCCACAGGCCGGCGCCGCGCACCACCCGGCGCCCGTCCTCGTCGGTCTCGAAGACGTGGGCGTCACCGCCGGGAACGCGGTCGAAACCGGCGGTGAGGGCGCACATCCGGATGGAACGTGCCATACGGGTCTCGTTCTCGGGGAAGAACCACCGGAACAGCGGGTCACTGTGGTAGGCGCGGCCGAGCACCCGTGCGATGGCGGGGACGTCGTCCATGGTGGCGGTACGAATCGACTTCACAGAGCTGGCCGTCGCGGGCATCGGTTCCGTCCTTCCGAGGGGCGTCATCGCCATGCTAGATCACGGTCACGTCACGGGTGGGCGGTTCCGCGGGAACGGTCAGGACGGTTGCCGCAGCAGGAAGTAGCCGGTCCCGACGTCCTCGTGCGGGATCTCGTGGACGACCCGGAACCCGAACCGTTCGTAGAACCCGATGCTCTTGTCGTTGAGCGTCTGGGTGAACACCGGCAGCCCCTGGGAGTCGGCCTCGTCCAGCCCCGCGGAGAGCAGTCCACCGCCCACCCCGGTACCGGCCACGCTCGGGTCGACCCCGAGACCGGCCAGGTACAGGTGGGGCTCCTGAGGGGCGGCCATCTTCCACTCGGCGAAGACCCGGACGAACGCGGCGACCCGGCCACGTCCGAGCAGGGACGCCCAGTGCGGCCAGGTGCGCGGCGACACCAGCGGCCCCTCGGGGTTGCTCGTGGGCGGCGCCCACAGCGCGGCGGCGCGGGGGACCGGGACGGAACCCTCGGAGTCGGCGATGGCGGTCAGACGGGTGTCACCACCGGGGACGTAGCCGTAGCCGGTGGTCAGAGCGAAGAAGCGTCGCACCTTGGCCATGCGGTTCTCGTCGTCGGGGAAGAGCCAACGGAAGAGCGGGTCGTCGTGCAGCGCACGGCTGAGGACACGGGCGAGGTCGGGGACGTCGTCCAGGGTGGCGGCGCGAGCGACGGACGTGACGATCGGGCTCATCGATTTGTTGGGCGTGGTTACCCGGTCCTTGAGGGCCGGGAGGAAACGCCCTCTCCCTTCCAGGTGTAGCCGTAGCCGTCCGCTCTTTGGAGCAGACGCATGTACTTGTGTCCGATGCCTTGGATGGTGCCGTGGGTGGTGGTGATGTTGAAACTGCCCGAGGCGCGTACCGCGACCCGGCCGGTGTGGGTGCCTGCCTTCTTTCCCTGGGGGACCACGGCCCGGACCAGGTCACCGGTGGTGAACCCGAAGAACCCCTTTGTTCGGGGCAGGCTCAGCCTCGGGAATCCGTGTTTGTCGGGTCGGGTGCGGGCGTAGGAGCCCCGGCCCGCGCATCCGGCGATCAGGACCCGGTCGGTGGTCTGGGTGATGGTGTCGACCTTGCCCACCGCGAGGGCGTCCAGGGCGTGGGTGTCGAAGGCGACCCGTTCCATGTGCACTGCTTTGACCGGTGCCCACCTGGTGAGCCGGTCCACCCAGGCGGTGGTGGTCTCCACCCGGTGTCGCAGGGACGGGGCGAGCCATCCTTGGGGGCGGGTGCGGTTGGCGAACCTGGGGGCGCGGTGGCGCAGATTCGCTGTCCGGCGGCGCCGCCGATAGGCGGAGCGTTGCCCCATCTTCTTACGGACCTGCGCACCACGATGATCCAGCTGGATGCTGTACCGGCCGCGCCGCTGCCCGCCCTGATGGGTGAACACGGCGATGCCGGTGTGCTTACTGCCCGGGTCGATACCGACCTGGACACCGTCCACCTCGGACTCGGCGATGGTGCGGTCCTTGAGGCGGATGGTGAAGGGGGTGTGCCGAGCCACGACCGCCCGACCCTTGTGCAACAGTTTGCGGGCCCTGGCCGGATGACAGGGCTGGAGCGGAATCTGGTTCTTGTCCAGGACGAAGACGGATGGGTGCCGCTCACGCGGCCTCTCCCCAGCTTGAAGCTGGGGGGTGACGCCGGAACCGCCAGGTGCTGCGGTACCGGTCTCCCCTCGCACATGTTCCGCACCGGGTACCACCCTGGGGTGGGGCCGGAGTCCCGTTTCGTGCCCGATCCGGGGCGTGTCTACTGACTCCGATTCCAGAGCAGGCCGCTGAGGAAGCACGGCCTGGTGGGTCTTCTGTCCTGTGCGGAACGTAGCCATCGAGGTCACCTCCTCATAGGTGATGGCTGGTGCCGGTAAAGGCGGCTCTCAGCCACAAGGGGCTGAAAAGCCCGGTCCTTCAGGGCCGGGATCCCTTTACCCTTGCTACTTCCGGTTCGGGGGCGATGATCCGTTCATGTTAGATCACGGACGAATCACGGAGTGGGTGTGGTCGCCGTGTCGGGAACGGGCTGCGCGAACACGTGTGCCCGGACCCAGGCGTGCATGGCGATCGCCGCGGCGGCCCCCGCGTTGATCGACCGGGTCGAACCGAACTGGGCGATGGACAGGACCGCCGCGCACACCTGACGGACCTCCTCCGACAGACCCGGGCCCTCCTGCCCGAACACCAGCACGGCGTTGCGCGGCAACGGGTGGGTCTCCAACGGCACGGCGCCCGGCAGGTTGTCCACGCCGATCAGCGTCAGGTCGTGCTCGGCGGCCCAGGCCACCAGCGAAGCGGTGTCGGGGTGGTGGTGCACGTGCTGGTAGCGGTCGGTGACCATGGCGCCCCGTCGGTTCCAACGGCGCTTGCCCACGATGTGCACGGCCGCGCAGCCGAACGCGTTGGCGGTGCGCACCACCGATCCGATGTTGAAGTCGTGCGACCAGTTCTCCACGGCCACGTGGAAGTCGTGGCGGACCATGTCCAGGTCGGCCACGATCGCCTCACGGCGCCAGTACCGGTAGTGGTCGACCACGTTGCGCCGGTCGCCATGGGCGAGCAGCTCGGGATCGTAGTGGTCGCCGTCCGGCCAGGGGCCGGGCCAGGGACCCACCCCGACCTCGCGTGCCTCGTCCTCACCACCGGTGATGGTGGTGTCGGAGTCGGCCTCTGGATCCGGTTGTTCGTTCATCGAACCAAGCTTACGAACGGTCCGTACCCGGTCGTCCCGACGAAGGTCACACGCGACCGGGGCCGACTCACGCCTGCGGGCCCACCGTTCGAGCCTGTGCCCGGTCCTTCCGCCGGGAGACCAACAGCGTCACGACCCGCCAACCGAGCATGGTCGCGGCCAGGAACAGCGACGTCACCACGACGAAGGAGAGCGGCGCGCCCTCTCCGGTGAGGAGGCGCAACGGCATCGCACCGATCACGGTCACCGCCCACACGAACACTCCGGTCGGCCAGATCCGGGCAGGTGAGCGCCACGCCAGGGTGGCGAGCCAACCGGCGAGCAACGCGGCCACGAACGGCCACGCGGTCCCGGCCACCGCGGCCGGGGTGAGCCCGGTCGCGTGGTCGGCCTTGCCCACCACGACGAAGACGAGTACGCAGGCCAGGTCGGCCATCAGGGCCAGGAGCGGGGTGTACGAACGCATGCCCCCAGGCTAGGCCCGCTCCCGGCGTCCATCACTCCGGGTCGCCGTCCGGAAGGCTGCGTCGAAAGGCCCCGACCACCGCGCCGGGCATGGCCGGAACAGGACGATCCCGAGACGAACACACCGTGAGAACGTGGCATCAGAGCCATTGGAGCGCTTCCACCGTGCCCCCGTCCGCCTCGACCCCCGGAACCCTCACATGACTCCATCCTTCGACCTGCCCGTCGGCGTCCTGCCCCTGGTCCCGGACGATCCCGCCCACCTCGGACCATTCCGCCTGCTCGGGCGCCTGGGCTCCGGAGGCATGGGTGTGGTCTACGCGGCCCTGGACGGACGGGATCGACGGGCGGCGGTCAAGTGCGTGCACCGCTCCCACGCCGCCGACCAGGAGTTCCGGGCCCGCTTCGCCCGCGAGGTGAGGCTGGTCCGTCGGGTGCGTGCGCCCGGCCTTCCGGCCTTCCTCGGCGCCGACACCGGCGCCGACCTGCCCTGGTTGGCCACCGAGTACGTGCCCGGGCCCACCCTGGACGAGTACGTGCGCGGGTACGGTCCTCTGCGAGGGGAAGCACTGACCTCCTTCGCCGCCGGGGTGGCCGAGGCGCTCGCCGCGATCCACGCGGCGGGTGTGGTGCACCGTGATCTGAAGCCGGGCAACGTGATCCTGTCCCCGGACGGATCCAAGGTGCTGGACTTCGGTATCGCCCGCGCGGTGGAGGAGACCGCGCTGACCCGTACCGGCGGTCTGGTGGGCACGCCTGGGTGGATCTCACCGGAACAGTACCGTGGCGCGGACGCCACCGACCGTTCGGACGTGTTCGCCTGGGCCGGGCTGGTCGCCTACGCCGCCATCGGGCATGGGCCGTTCGGTACGGCCGCCTCGGACGTCCTGGTCTCCCGGGTACTGTCCGAGGCGCCGAACCTGGAGGGGGTCCCCGCGGGGCTACGCGGACCGGTGGAGCGCGCCCTGGCCAAGGACCCCGCGCGGCGTCCCGACGCCAACGGTCTCCTGGCCGAACCGGGGCTCGTGGCCCCCCGGCCCCGGGCCGTCGCCACCTCGGCCGAACCCGTACCCGCCCCGGAGCTCGACCCGTGGCGCGCACACGCGCCACGTCGGCGTTCCTGGGCCGAGCGTCATGGTGGGGTCCTGGCCCTGGGCGCGGCCGGGCTCGCGCTCGTCCTCGTCGCTGGAACCGGTGTGTGGGCGGTGGCCGACGGGCGGCTCGGCGGTGGCCCGACCGATGTCCCCACCGACGGTCGGGAGACCTCGGATGTCACCGTCGCCGGGGGCGAGGCCGCGGACGGCGCCGTGCCCGAGGACGTCCCCGACGAGTATCGGGACCTCTACGAGACCGGCACCGTGACCGTGGCCCCGGACCCGGAGGCCGGCGACGTCCTGGTCCGCACCCTGGAGACCGACGGGGGAGGGGAGGGCCTGGACCAGGTCCGGCTCGACATGGGCGAGCACTCCTGGTCGGACACCATGAACCTGACCGTCACGGTCACGGCCGAGTACCTGCCGGACTTCGGTGAGCTACGACTGCACAGCAGCGACTTCGTGAAGGTCGAACGGATCGATCCCGGGGACGAATACCTGACCACCACCGCCGCGAACAGCGGGGGGAACCTGGCCGCACTCTCCCCCGAAGAGCCCACCGCGGAGTTCGAGGTGACCTTCATGGACAGGACCAACGGTTCCCAGCTGGACGACGTGTTCGCCGTCTACTACGCCCCCACCGCCGCCGTGCCGGACGATACCCGCCCGGAGGTCGGCTACCCGGGCGGGCTCTGTTACCCCTGGCGTGGCCCGGGTGTGGGCGAGGTGATGGTCGCGCCCGAACCGGAAGAGGTCACCCCACTCGACGCGACCCTCACCGACGGCTCCCCGGTGAACGGTTGTGTCTACGGACCCGACGAGGACGCCGCCGAGGAAGGCTGACCTCGGCCCTCGCCCCGTGCCCACCCCCCGACATCGACAGGAAACGATGATGCCACGGAACACCCCCTTCGACCGGGATCACCTACCTCCCGGTGTGGACCCGCCGGGTCGCGGCGATCCCGAACGGCTCGGCGATTATCGAGTGGTCGGGCGTATCGGCGCGGGTGGAATGGGCGCGGTCTACGCAGGGGTCACCGACGCGGGGCAGGCCGCCGCGGTCAAGGTGATCCACTCCCGGTTCGCCGCGGACCCCGATTTCCGGGACCGTTTCGCCCGTGAGGTCGGTCTGGTCTCCCGTGTGAGGGCCACGTGCGCTCCTGCCTTCCTTGGCGCGGACGTCGCCGCCGCCACGCCGTGGATGGCCACCGAATACGTTCCCGGCCTCACCCTGCGCCGGCACGTGAGACAGCACGGTTCGTTGACCGGGGGCGTGCTCACCGCGTTGGCGGTCGGTCTGGCGGAGGCGCTCACCGCGATCCACGCGGCGGGTGTGGTGCACCGTGACCTGAAGCCGGGCAACGTGATCCTGGCGCCCGACGGCCCCAAGGTGCTGGACTTCGGTATCGCTCGGGCCGTCGACGGGACGGTGCTGACCGCCACCGGTGGTCTGCACGGCACCCCCGGCTGGGTCGCCCCCGAACGGTACAGGGGAGAGGACGCCACCGGTTACTCGGACATGTTCGCCTGGGGCGGGTTGGTCGCCGTCGCGGCGACCGGCAGGGACCCCTTCGGGCGCGGCACCGTCGCCGGGGTCGTTCACCGCAGCCGGCACGAGGAGCCGGACCTTGACGGGGTGCCCGAGCCCCTCTTGGGCCTGGTCCGGCGTTCGTTGTCCAAGGACCCGGGAGAGCGGCCCCGGGCGGACGAGGCCCTGGCGGAGTTGACCCGTGGTTGGTCGGCCACTCGCGTCATGCCGAATGGGGCACTGCCGCCCACCCGTGTGGCGGAACCCGTTCAGGACGCGCACCCCACCGAGATCGTGCCCGAGCTGCTGGCCACCGAATGGACCGGAGTGGCCGACCCGGGCGTCCGCAAGGTGCGTCGGTCGGGCCGGGCACGCCGGGCGCTGTGGTTGTCCGCGGCCGCCGCCGTGCTGGTGGTCGCGCTGGTCGGAGGACTGCTGTTCCTCGACCGGATCGGGACCGGATCCTCCGGCGATGGAACGAACGGCCAAGGGGAGGACCCCACCGGTGGGGCGGCCGTGGGAGAGGCCGAGGGCCCGACGGTCCAGAGCGATCCCGAGGACGGAGTGACGGTGGTCGCCGAGGCGAGCGATCTGATGGCCGACGCACCCGACTACCTCTACCGGCACGAGTTGCAGGCCGACCAGGAACAGGCCCACCCGGCCGCCACCGTCACCGAGTACACCGAGGACCCGGGGCGGGCCATCCAGCGCAGAAGCTACGACCTCGCCGGGGTCCGCATCGACCTGCGCCACGGCGACGACCTGGAGGAACAGGTTTTCGCCCTGATCACCATCAGTGAGAGCGGCGCCCAGTCCCCCCGGTACTACCGGCAGGAGGGGAACTCCGGGGAGGACCAAGACCTTGAGGAGGAACTCGGCTGGGGGCTGGAGTGGATCCTGGAGCCGGACGCCGAGATCGAGTACCAGGGCCGCGACCGCGTCCCCTACGAGCAGGAGTTCACCGATGGTGGGGTCAGCGCGGGCCTGGAGTTCGAGGACGCCGAGGGCCACCACTACAGCGGCACCGTCACCGAACAGGTCGCCCGGTGGGGCGAGGAGGAAGGCACAGAGGGACGTCCCATGAACTTCGACCTGTGGATCGACGACGAGGGTTACCCGCTGCGCTTCGCCGGTTCCAGCGTCAGTGTCCCGGAGAATCCCGAGCACGAAGAGGTGGCCGTCAGCCAGGTGCGGGACTACACGTTCCACGAGCCCCGCGACGTCCACATCCCCGAGGAGTCGGAGATCCTGCCCGAACGCCCCGTCTTCTGACCGAACCCGGCGGCACACGGTGTGAACGCGACTTCCGCGTCGGCCCCGTCACCGTGAAAGGAAACAATGAGCACATCCCCCACCCCCGCCGAGGAGCCCACCCCTGGGCCGCACCACGTTCCCGCCGTGGGGCCGGACCACCCGCCAGAGCACCCAAAGGGCCTTCCACCCGGCCTCGACCCGCTGACCGAGACCGACCCCCCTCTGATCGGCCGCTACCGGTTGGTGGGCCGGATCGGAGCCGGCGGAATGGGAGTGGTGTACGCGGGGCTGGATTCCGAGGACCGCTGTATCGCGCTCAAGACCGTCCACGCGAAGTACGCGGACCGGCCCGGACACCGGGAGGCGTTCGCCCGCGAGGTCCAGATGCTGCGCCGCGCCGACGGGATCAGTACCGCTCGCGTCCACGGAGCCGACCCGACGGCACCGGTGCCGTGGTTGGCCTTCGACTACGTGCCCGGCCGGGACCTGCGCCGTCACGTGCGCGAGTTCGGCCCCCTGCCCGCAGACATGCTGCGCACGTTCGCCCTGGGCACGGCCGAAGGGCTGGCCGCACTGCACGCGGCGGGGATCGCGCACCGCGACATCAAGCCGGGCAACGTGATCCTGGCCCCGGACGGGCCCAAGATCGTGGACTTCGGGATCGCGATCGAGATCGGCACCGACCCAGGACAGGACGCGTCGGCCTCCTACGGGACCCCCGGCTGGACGGCGCCCGAACGTTACGCCGGTGCCGTCGCCGATCCGGCCGCGGACGTGTTCGCCTGGGGCGGTCTGGTGGCCCTGGCCGCCACCGGCCGGAGCCCTTTCGGCAAGGGGAGTCCGGCGGAACTGGCCGAACGGGTCAAGGCGGGCGACCACGACATCGAAGGGGTGCCCGAGGGCCTGCTCCCCCTGGTGGAGGGGGCCCTGTCGGTGGCCCCACTGGAACGGCCCGCCGCCGTCGACCTCTTGGCAGCGCTACTGCCCGTCATGGAGGTCGAGAACGTCGACGCCGGGACGGCCCCGGCCCCCGACCGCGCCCGTACACAGCGGGTACTGCGCGCGATGCTGGCCGACTACTGGCGCGGTGTGGACATGGCCGGACACGATCCCTCCCGCTGGGCGGTCGCGCTGGGAACCGCCTCGGCGGTGGGTCTGGGCGCGGTCGGCACGGGAACGGTGGGCTCGGGGGCGCTGGGCTCGGGCGCGGCGGGCACCGCTTCGGGGATGGCCGCGGGTGGGGCCGTAGGTGGTGGAGCCGCGGGTGGCGGCGGGATGCTCGGTGCCCTGTCGGGCGTCAAGGGGATCATGGCCGTTCTGGGTACGTTGACGCTGGTCGGAACGGGCGCGGCGGCCGGAGCCTGGTACCTCCGGGACGAGGAACCGGTCGAGGAGACGGTGGTCGCCGAGGAGGAGAACACCCTCGCCGTCGAAGCGGACCCGGAGGACGGCGAGGCCGTGCTGGCCGAGGCCTTCACCCTCGCGCTGGAGGCCGACAGCTTCACCGGTTATCGACTGCCCACCCACAACGACGCGGGACCCATGCGCACGAGCTACCACATGTACACGCGGGAACCCGAGCGCTTGATGTTGGAGGGCGGGCTCCTGGGACCGGGCGGGTCCGGTGTCCTCGCCGGTGGCGAGGACCTGGACGATCGCATCTACTTCTCGGACATTCGAAACGGGATCTCGTTCGGCGATCCGATCGAACGCCACTACAGCAGGGTGGCGCCCGGCCCCAGCGAGGTCGAAGCCGACCTTCACGCCGAATGGGCGAACCAGTTGAACCTTTTCGAGGAGATCCTGGACCAGGAGACGGAGATCGCGTACACGGGCCGCTCCGCTACGGACGAGCACGACGTCCCCGATAGTTTCGTGCAGCACGACCTGCTGGAACGGTTGGACCCGGGGGGTGCGGAGTTCGGTCGGGAGGGGCACCACTACACCGGCACCGTCGTCCACGAGTTCGACCACTTCGAGAACCTCATGATGTTGGAGACGGAATTCGAGATCTGGGTCTCCGACGAGGGGTATCCGATGGGCTACTACGTGGAGGCGGAGGCCGACGAACCCACGCGGAACTCGGAGGAGATGCTGGCCCTCACCCGCACGGTGCGGTTCTACCGCTTCGATCAGCCGGTCGAGATCGAGTACCCGGAAGAGCACGAGATCTCATAGGGGGCGGTCGACACCCCACCGCAAGCGGGTCCCGACGCGTTCACCGGCGCCGGGGCCCGCTTCGGACGTTTCGAGGGTTACGCCCCCCGGTCGCCCTTGAGGTTCTCCTTGAGGAAGTCCACCTGGAGCAACAGCAGGTTCTCCGCCGTCACCGGGTCCGCAGGGCTGTGCGTCACCCCGGCCAGCGGCAGCACCGTGTGCGGGCGGCCCGCGGCCAACAGCGCCTCCGACATCCGCTGGGTGTGCGCGAACACCACGTTGTCGTCGATGAGTCCGTGGACGAGCATCAACGGACGTTCCAGCTTCGCGGCGTCCGAGAGCAATGACGAATCCGCGTACACCTCCTCCTGTTCCTGCGGCAGGCCCAGGTAGCGCTCGGTGTAGTGGGTGTCGTACAGGGTCCAGTCGATCACCGGGGCGCCCGCCACCGCCGCGTGGAACACGTCCGGGCGGCGCAGTACGGCCAGCGCCGCCAGGTAACCGCCGAAAGACCAGCCGTGGATGCCCACCCGGGAGGTGTCCAGGTGGTCGAACCGTCGGGCGGCGTCCTCCAACGCCTCGACCTGGTCGGCCAACACCGGATCGGCGAGGTCGTGGTGGACCGCCTGCTCCCACTCCACACCCACGCCCGGGGTGCCACGGCCGTCCGCGATGAGCACGGCGAAGCCCTGCTCGGCGAACCACTGCGAGGACAGGTAGGCGCCACGGGCGTTGAGCACCCGCTGCGCGTGCGGACCGCCGTAGGGGGCCATCAGCACCGGCAGCGGCGCCTCACCCTCGCGGTACCAGGACGGCAGGACCAACGCCGTGGGGATCTTCCGTTCCCCGGCGAGCCAGGTGGTCACGCGCGGCTCCGGCAGGTCCGGGACCTCGGCGACGCTCTCGATCTCCCCGTGGGTTCGGCGGGTCTCGGTGCTCGCGCCCCGCACCACGAAGGTCCGTACCCCGGTGAAGTCCATCGACCTGTGCTGCAGCACGAGGGTGTCGCCGCGCAGCCGACCGGCACGCAGACCACCGTGGCCGTCGTCGGCGCCCTCGGGCAGCTCCACCGGTGCGCACGTGCCCTGACGGGTGTCGGCCAGCCACAACGACTGGTCCCCGGGGCGGCCGGCGGGAGAGGCGGCGAACAGCACCCGGTCGCCGTCCACGCCCACCACGGCGCGGACGTAGGAGTCGCCGCTGATCGCCTTGTCGCCCACGTACACTCGGCGCTCGCCGGTGCCGTTCTCCCGACCGATCCACACCAACGCACCGGAGGCGGTGAAGTCCGGAACGCCCGGCATGATCTCCACCCACACGCCGTCGCCCTCGGTGCGGATGCGCGAGACCAGGCCGGTCGCCGGGTCGGCGCTGAAGAGGGCGAGGGTTCGCTGGTCCCGGCTCTGGGCGGTGAACACCAGGGTGGCGTTGCCGTCCGGTCCGCTGGTCCAGCCCACGGTGGGCAGGTACGGCAGTTCTTCGCGGTCCCACTCGATCGGCGTGGGCTCGGGGCGGCCGTCGCGTCGGTAGGCGACGGGGGAGGGCACCCCGATCACGGCCAGGCGAACGTCCGGGTTGGCGGTGCCGGCCGCCGGGTAGCGCAGCGGCTGTGACTCCTGGTCGGGCCGGTTGGGGTCGCCGACGAACCAGCGATTCACTTCGGACTCGTCGACCCGGCTCACGGCCAGGGAGGCGCCGTCGGGCGACCACCAAAAGCCCCGCATCCGGTTCATCTCCTCGGCGGAGACGAGGTCGGCCAGACCCCAGGTGACGTGTTCGCCATCCGGTTCCACCAGCACGCGGTCGCGGTCCTCGTCGCCGTTGTCGACGATGTCGATCACCCGGACCGCGCCCTTGTGCACGTACGCGACCCGTTCGCCCGCGGGGCTGATCCGGGGATCCACCGCGGGGGTGACGACGGGGAGCTCACGCGGGGCGGCGTCGTCACCGACCAGGTCCACGTAGAACACCCGGCCGGACAGGGTGAAGACCGCGCGGGTGAAGGCGTCGTCCACCGTGTACGACACGATGCCGCCACCGTGTTCGCGCATCCGCTCCCTGCGGGCGCGCTCCTCGGGAGGAAGGTTCTCGTCGTCGGCGCCGAGCGCGGTGGGGTCGGCCAGGACCGTCGAGGTCCCGGTCTCGGGCAGGTACTGCCACAGACAGGTCGCCTTGTCCGTGCCGTGCCGGCCGCGCAGGAAGGTGACGCGGTCGCCCTGCGGGGAGACCTGGAAGTTACGGGGGACCCCGATCGTGAAGCGTTGGGTCCGGGCCTGTTGGCGAGGAAAGCTCATAGGCCGATTGTGTCCCATCGCATCCACCGGGCGCTCCGAATGTCGATCGACCTGCCCTGATCTGGGTGTTCCATGGGAAAGAACCCCATCTGGACGGTATCGTTCCGCATGTGAGCGACAGGCGACTGATGATGGTCCACGCGCACCCCGACGACGAGAGCATCGTCACGGGGGCGACGTTGGCGAAGTACGCGGCGGAAGGGGTCGACGTCACCCTGGTGACCTGCACCCTGGGTGAGGAGGGCGAGGTGATCCCGCCCGAGCTCGACCACCTGACCTCCGAACGCGACGACACGCTCGGGGAGTACCGGATCGGTGAGCTCGGCAAGGCGTGCGTGGCTCTGGGCGTACGCGACCACCGGTTCCTCGGCGGTCCCGGACACTACCGGGACTCCGGAATGATGGGCGGTCCCACCAACGAACACCCCAAGGCCTTCTGGGGCGCCGACGTGGAGGAGGCGGCCGGACTGCTCGCCGAGATCATCCGTGAGGTGCGCCCGCACGTCCTGGTCTCCTACGACGAGCATGGCGGTTACGGGCACCCCGACCACGTCCAGGCCCACCGGGTCACCCGCCGAGCCTGTGCCAGGGCCAACGAACGGGCCCTGCCGGGCACGCCTTGGAAGGTCGACAAGCTCTACGCCGTCGCACAGCCGATCTCGCGGATCGAGGAGTCCATCGCTCGACTGAACGAGGAGGTCGGGCCCTTCACCCCGCCCCGCGAGGTCTCCGACATCGCCCGAGGCACCCCCGACTCGATCGTCACCACCAGGATCGACGCCACCGACCACTGGGCGGCCAAGACCCTGGCGATGCGCGCGCACGTCACCCAGATCACCGTGGACGGGGAACGGTTCGCGCTGTCCAACGACATCGCCCAGGAGATCGACGCGGTCGAGCACTTCACGCTGTTGATGGGGCCGCCGCCCAAAGCCGACGTCGACGGTTACGAGAGTGACCTGTTCGCCGGACTGTGACGGCCCGCTCCCGGCCCCCGGCCACGTCCACGGTCGGGGAACGCCTACCCTCGTCTTTCGTGACCACACCTGAATCCGTCGCGGGGCCCCGGAGCCGGCCGCCCGCCATCCTGTCCTCGGCGATGACCGTCCTGTCGTTCCTCGTCCTGCTTCCGACCGGGGCGGCGGTGGGGGTGCTGTCCGGGTTCGGGCTGTCCTGGTTCTCTCACCACTGGCCGCTCGGCCTCCCCGTCCAGGCCGGGGCCGTTGTCGGGGTGGTGGTCTTCCTGGTGCTGCTGTACACCCTCACCAGGCTGGCGGCGTGGGGCAGCCGACGCCAGTCCGGCGCCACCGGGTTCGCGGTCGGCTACGTCCTGTCCCTGCTGGGCATGATCGGCTACCTTCCGGGCGGGGACATCGTGTTCTCCGCCGCGCTGGTCAACTACGTGTACCTGTTCGGATCCATGATCGCCCTGGCCGCCGCGGTGATGCGCAGCGTCACCCTGCCCGGGCCGATCCCCTGGGAGAAGCAGACCGCCGCTCGGGGGACGACCACGGCGAGTGGCAGGGTCAACCTGACACCGCCGGACATGAGGCCAGGGACGCCCGACAGCCCCTTCGACCCGCCCAAGGGTGGATCGAAGGACTGAGCGACCGCGAAGGAGCGGGAGCGCCGCCCGGTGGGCCGGTCAGGCCCAGAACTGCAGCAGCAGCTTGCCGTGGAACATCATCCCGGGGATGGTCGGGTTGGGCAGGATCTGCTCGAACATCGTGTAGATGAGGGTGTCGAACAGGTCCCGGATCCCCGGCAGCCACAACACGGCGAACACGGCGATCGAGCAGAACAGCCCGTTGGCCACCACGAACCCGGTCCACTTGGCGCCTCGGAAGGCCGCCAGGACGTGATAGCCGTCCAGACCGGGGATCGGCAGCAGGTTCACCAGGGCACTGGTCATGTTGGCGAAGGACAGGAAGGCCAGTGAGGAGATCGCCCAGTTGACGCTGTCCTGCCCGGCCGGCACCAGCAGTGTGACGGTGAGCGCGAGCACGGCCGACAGCGCCAGGCTCGTCAGGGGGCCGGCCAACGCCACCATGACGCGGCGACCCCGGCTCGGGATGGCGTCCCAGTCCACGTAGGTGGGCGGGCCGTTCAGACCGAAGCCGCCCAGACCCAGGTAGGCCACGGGCAGGACCAGCCCGCCGAAGGCCTGCCGGTATCCGAACGGGTTCAACCGCAGGTAGGCGGAGCCGCGCAGGGAACGGTCACCGGACAGGTAGGCGGCCAGGGCGTGCCCGAACTCGTGCACCGCCACCGACACGATCCAGCCCAGCAGGATGAGCAGCGGCGGGATGAGCGGGGTGACCGCGGTGCCCTCCGCGGCCCATTCCAGTTCGATGGCGCGCCAGGACAGCCAACCCGCGAACCCTGCCAGGCCCAGCACCAGGACGAACAGCGGGCTGGGCATGAAGTCCGCCCGGCTCGGTGCGGCGGGAGCCTTCTCGTCGTCCTTGGAGCCCGTGGCCTCGGCCTCCTCGGAGCGCGCGGCCTCCCCGGTCTCTTCGGTCACCTCGGTCTCCGCCGAACCGTCCACACCGACCCCGGCACGGTTCAGGGCGTCCTCGGGCATCTGCTCCCACGGGTCCGCGGCGCGTGCCTGGTCACCGGGGCCTTCGCCGTCGGTGCCGGTCACGGTCGCGTCGTCGGGTTCCGCCTTGTGGGGCGGTTCGGGCGTGGGCATGATGCTCCTGCTGGTCGCGGGTGGTTCGCGCTCCAGGTTAGGGCCTGTTCGGGGCCCCCGAGCAGCGGGTGCCGTATCCCGAAGGACACCCGAAGGACGGCCTCAGACCACCGCGCGCGGAGCCACGGCGGACTTGTGCAGGCAGGCGATCGCGAACGCCCGGCCCACGGGGGTGAGCTCCCGACGCCCCACGTTCTCGTCGCCCACGACCAGCCCCAGCGCCTCCAACAACCACCCCACCGCCATGACCATGGCGCGTACCTGGTCCGATGCCGTCTCGGCGGCCCGACGGTGCGCCGCGGCGTGTCTGCCGGCGGGCACCGGGGGTTCCACCGGACGCCACCCGGACTCGATGAGCACCCGCTCGGCGGACTCGGCGTCCGAGTCACCACGCCGGGCGTGCGAACCCAGCCCCTGGGGTGAGCGGGTCAACAGGATGCCCAGGAGGGTCTCGGCGGAGGCCTGTTGGATGCCGCCGGTGCGGCACAGGGTCTCGGTCGCGGCCTGCCACAGAGATTCGGGGTCCTCCCGAAGTCGCTGGCCCCGCCGGGTCAGTTCGAGTCGGCGCCCCGAACGGCGCACGGCGCGCATGGAGCGCAGTACCTGGTGCAAGGCGATGATCTGGGTCGCGTCGGTCTCACTGCGCGGTGGATTCGGGGAGCCGTGCCAACCGAACTCCTCGCACAGGGCCCGCACCACGCTCGGGGAGATGTAGCCGATCTGGGTGAGGGCGATCCCTTCCGAGGCCAGGTCGAGCAGCCGACACAGCGGGGCCATGGCGGACTCCACGTCACGCGGTACGTCCGCGCCCGCGATGATCTGGCCCACCAGCGGCCACAACCGTTGCCGGTGTGGATGGGCCGAGGAGGACAACCAGGCGCGAACCCGTTCCTCCCGAACCCGGTCCAGCCGGCTGAGACCACGATGGTCCGGGTTGGTGAGGAAGGAACGCGCGAACCTCTCCTGGGCGGGCCGCCAGCCGCGTTTGCCCGGCCGGATGTCGCCCAGTGAGATCGCCAGTTCGAGGGCGGCCGCGGTCTCCCTGCGCGCGCTCAGCTCCACGTCGCCCACGGCGGTGCCCCAGGTCAGCTCCGGCAGGTCGGGGGGTTCCACCCCGGACTCCCACATGAGCCGTTCGAACATGGCCAGTCCGGCGGTGTGGTCCTTCTCGTACAGCTTGAGCAGGGTGGTGGTCTCGGGGGAGGAGCACACGTTGGCGTAGCGGTACAGCTGCAACAGCTGGAACAGGTGACCCAGGGAGCGCACCGCGAACAACTGGTCGTCGGGGGAGTTCTGGAAGCGGACGGGCAGTTCGTACCAGCAGAACCGCTGGACGATGTGCTGGTTGAGTCGTTGCAGGTCCTGCTCGGGAGCGAGAGTGTCCAGTGCCAGACGGGCCATGTCGGAGGCCCGCTCGTCTCGCCGGGACAGTTCGGCGAGGGCGGACGCGACTGCCTCCCTCATCTTGGGCACCACCTCCCCGCGTGCCTTGTGCCCGTCCGTCCGGGGACCGGGACGGACGGGCGCGATGCATCGTTGTCGGCCCGAGGGCGCGGTCGGGGGGAACCGCCGTCGGGGCTGAGTCTCTTCTACCCTGGAAGAGGCGAAGAATGCCTGCGTGTGGGGTCTAGGGGCGCTTGCCGCGCCGTCTTGGGGGTACGGGGGGAACGACACGACTGGCGGCGATGTCGTGTTCGGCGACCTCCACCGTCGAGTCGTCTCGGCGACGTAGGGTGAGAACACCTTCGGCCCAAGACTCCACGACTCCGACGATATCGGTGAAGCCGCCTTCGGGGAGGATGATTCGCAGTGAGACACGCCGACCGACGTCGGCATGGGTGATTCTGTGGACCAGTCGTCCGCGCAAGTGCATGAATCCGGGCCCCCGAGTGTGCGCTGGCTGTTCTCCAGCGCCATACTAAGAGAACGACATCTGTGCCAATAGCTTGCAGAGCCCCACGGATCCGGTGACGCCCGCACGTCGTCCGTTTCCCTGGGAGGCTCTGGAGTCCCGCCTCCCCCGTGGGCAAGCGGGGGTGAGACAAGGAGTACGACGTGACCTACGTCATCGCGCAGCCCTGTGTTGATGTGCTGGACAAGGCGTGCATTGACGAGTGCCCCGTGGACTGCATCTACGAGGGTGACCGCATGCTCTACATCCACCCGGACGAGTGCGTGGACTGCGGTGCGTGTGAGCCGGTGTGCCCCGTCGAGGCCATCTACTACGAGGACGACCTGCCCGAGCAGTGGTCGGAGTACTACAAGGCCAACGTCGATTTCTTCGACGACCTGGGTTCCCCGGGGGGTGCTTCCAAGGTCGGCAAGATCGACCGCGACCACCCGATCATCGCCAAGCTGCCTCCCCAAGCGGAGTAGCCGCACACAGCCACGGCTTCCCCTTGGCGCAGAGGTCGCGTGGCGATGAGGCCCACGAGAACGTGACGTGTCGCGCCGGCCCCCCCCCGGGGGCGGGCCGGCGCGGGTGTGTTAGGGCCCCCCGACGGAGGGGGGGTGGC
>NZ_JBEYLC010000069.1:0-27806 GCF_040635885.1 Nocardiopsis sp. NPDC006832
GCCGACCTCCCTGCACTCCCATATCCGCCGTCAGGCGGGTGGACGCTGGCGCGCCCCGATACTGCCAACAATGCCGAATGCCGTTCGGTCATCCGACGGCGGGTCCCGTGTTCACGTCAACATGGCCCGCCATGTGCTCATACACCAGATGTTACTGGCTAGTAGCTTGAAGGCCAACCCCTGACGTCCGGGTTCAACTTAGGAAACCCTGACCGAACGCCGGACCGAAGTCGCCCTGGCCCCTCCAAAACGCCGCCCACCAGGGACGACGGGCGAAAGGGCGGTGGCTTCACCCTCCACTCTAGTGACCGGCCCCACTCCCCCGGCGGGCGCACCACCGTCGAAGTGCCGTCGCGGCACCGGTAAAGGACGAACGCCCCTCCTCCGAAAGGAGGAAGGGCGTCCCCACGAACCGGGCCGACCGAACTAGCCGAACCAGTCGGCCGGGCCGGTGAGCGGTCCCATCTTCCAGATCGGAGCCGAACCCAGACCGATCGACAGGATCAGCAGGGTCAGCAGCAGGATGCCGACGATCACACCGATGTACAGGTACAGGTTGTGGAAGCGGACCCGTTCCACCAACCACACCGCCTGGTGCCTGGCCTCGCGCCCGCTCGGCATGATGTAGCTGAGCAGGATCATCACGAACACGGCGAACGCGCCCGTGTAGTTGGCGCCATCGTTGCCGGTCTCCATCATCGTGGCGTAGACCATCCCGACCAGGATGCCCGCCACCAGATAGATCAGACCGAAACCGACCGTGCGCAACACCATGCGCCCGAAGGCCCAGGGGAAGCTGAGCGCCACCACCATGCCGTCGGAGTTGCGCCGCCCCCGGGTCTGCAGACGTCGGGCGTGCTCGGCCTTGACCACGTCCAGGGCGCCCAGGCCGGCGATGACGACGACGCCGAGGATGATCCCGAACCACGGGAACCACAGCGCCACACCCGCCAACGACAGCATGATCGGGATGAGCACCAACGGGTGCATCCGCCAGGCCTGGTCGTAGTACTCGTCCTCGCCCTCGTCGTCGGCGTTGTGGCCGCGGAAGTAGTCGCCGAGACGATCGCCGCCGCCTCGCTTGAAGCGGCTCAGCAGCCCGCCGCGCTCGTTGTAGTCCTCTTCGTCGAACTCCTGGGTGGTGTTCCTACGGCCCTGCTGCTCGACCGGCGTCAGGATGTCCTCGAAGGCGCTGGGGTCCAGCGGCGAGTTGAAGAACTGGGTCTGCTGGATGCCCTCGGACCCGCGCGGCGGAGGCTCCGCCCGTCCCATCATCATGGTGCCCTGCGGGTCCTCCTGCTGCCGCGCCAACTCGCCCGGGTCGAACCGTTGGGTGCCCAGGACGTCGTCCTGCCCGGTCTGGATCCGTTGGGTGCCCTGCGGGTCGTGCAGGTCCTGGGAGGAGGACGGGGCGATGCGCTCGGTGCCCGCCATGGCGCCCAGGTCGTCGGTGGCCTCATCGTCCGCGCCCCAACCCGAGCGCCCACCACCCAGATCGTTCGTGGCCTCGTCGTCCACGCCCCAACCCGAGCGCGCACCGCCGAGGTCGTTCGTGGCCTCGTCGTCGACCGGATGACCACCCGAGTGGGCGTGGCTCGTCTGCGGCGCGGAAGGGCTGGACCACGCGCTGTCCGTCGAGGTCGGAGCGCCGCGGGTGTGCGGAGGTCCCCAACCCTCGCTGGCGCTCTTGCCGAGCAGGTAGCCCGCGGCGCCGCCGGCGGCCGCACCACCCAGTGCCGAACCCATGCCTCCGCGACCGCCCGTGTCTCCACCCGCGCCCGGGCCGGGCGTGTGGCTGCGCACGGTGTGCCCACCGGTCTGGTCGATCGGGCCGATCTGTGGTTCCTGCCACGGCAGGTCCAGGTTGAGCCGGCCCGTCTCGGCGACCAGCTCGGCCGCGGTCGGACGCGCCCGCATGTCACGGGAGACCGCCCGGTTGACCAGGGGCCGCAGCGCCTCGTGCATCCCGTCCAGGTCGATCTCGCCGTTGAGGATCCGGAAGAAGATGACCTCGAAAGAACCCGCGCCGTAGGGCGGGCGACCGGTCGAGGCGAACGCCACCGTGCCACCCCAGGCGTGCACGTCGGTGGCCGGGCCCAGGTCGGTGCCCTCGATGACCTCCGGGGACAGGTAGCTGGGCGTGCCGACGAACGTGCCGGTCTGGGTGAGCTTGGCCCCGTCCACCGCGTGCGCGATGCCGAAGTCGATGACGATCGGCTCACCGTTGGAGATGATCACGTTGCCGGGCTTGAGGTCGCGATGGATCACGTCCACCGCGTGGATGTCCTTGATCGCCCGGGCCATACCGGCGACGAAGCGGGTCAGAGCGCGGCCGCGCAGGGGACCGTGGTCGGTGACCGTGGCGTCCAGGGTGGGGCCGGGGATGTACTCGGTGACCACCCAGGGCAGTTCGGCCTGGGTGTCCGCGTCGATGACCTCGGCCACGTTGGGGCTCTGCACGCGGCGCATCGTCTCGACCTCTCGGGCGAGCCGCGCGCGTGCGATGTGGTCTCCTGCGACCTCCGGCTTGAGAACCTTCACCGCGACGAACTGGTCGGTCCGGGGGTCCTCGGCCTGGTACACCACGCCCATGCCGCCCGCACCGATGCGGCGGCGGATGACGTAGTGGCCGATGCGCTCCGGCAGCTCCTCACCCGTGGGGAAACCTGCCGACATTGCCATCGAGAACTCATCCCCTCAAAAGACCGCATACCACCACGTCCAGCTTATCGGCCGGGGGGATGGGTCACCATTGGCTTGTTCGACCCCGGAGGGGCCTCGTATGGTCTTTTGGTGTCGTCGGAGAGCAGGCGCTGACCGCGCCCCGGGGACTCCGGACGAACCGTCCGTCGTGGGACGACCAATGACGAGTATGACGGAAAAACAGCGTGCGCGGTTCCCCCGCCCCCGTCCCGTCTGGCCGGATCCGGACGACCGGGCCGACCCCCGTGACGCCACTGAATATGACGAAGGTCCATTGTCGTGGCAAAACGTGGCAAAGGGAAGTTCAAGCGTGGGACGGGGCGCCGGTCCGAACGCCGTGGCACCCCGTCCGAAACGGGTTCAGATCCTTCAGCGACCGCTGAACCTCGCCTTGCCCGGCCCCTGCTCGATGAAGCTGCGCATGCCGGTCTTCTGGTCCTCCGTGGCGAAGAGCCCGGAGAACTGCAGGCGCTCGATCTCCAGTCCGGTGTCGAGGTCGGTCTCCAGCCCGCGGTCGATGGCCTCCTTGGCCGCCGCCAGGGCGATCGCCGGACCTTCGGCGTACTCGGCGACCAGCGCGACGGCGGCCGAGTAGACCTCCTCGTCGGCGACGACCCGGTCCACCAGACCGATCCGCTCGGCCTCCTCCGCGCGCACGTGACGGCCGCTGAAGGTCAGGTCCTTGGCCTTGGCCGGGCCGATCAGGCGCGGCAGGCGCTGGGTCCCGCCGGCGCCGGGGATCACGCCGAGCTGGATCTCGGGCTGCCCGAACCTGGCCTTGGTCCCGGCGACCCGGAAGTCGGCGCACAACGCCAGCTCGCAGCCGCCGCCGAGCGCGAAGCCGCTGACCGCGGCCACGACGGGCTTGGGGATCCGAGCCACGGCGGTCAGCGCGTTCTGCAGCGCGCGCGAGTAGTTCAGCATCTGCGCGTGGCCGAGGTCGGCCATCTCCTTGATGTCGGCCCCCGCCACGAAGGCGCGCTCACCGCCGTACAGCACGACGGCGCGCACGGAGTCGTCGGTCGACACCCGGGCCGCGGCCTCGGCGATCTCCTTGGTGACCTGTCCGTTCAGCGCGTTCAGCGCCTTGGGTCGGTCGATGCGGATGACGGCGACCGCGGGGTTCTCCGGGTCGGCCTCCACGCGAACGAACTCGCCCACGTTGTCCACCTCTTCGTCTCGGTGTCGGTGTCGGTTTCGATGGCAACCCAACCACGCGGGTCAGGAGAAGAGCAGCACCAGGGTCCCGAGCCGGGCCGAGACCGTGTAGGCGACGGCCAGGAGCAGGGCGGCGCCCACGAGCAGGAGCGTGTCGGCGACACGCCAGCGGCTGACTCGTGCGTGGGTGCGCGGCCCGGTCCCGAAGGCCCGCGCGTCCATGGCGGTGGCCAGCAGGGTACCGATTCGGATGGCGCGGACCAGCAGCGCGAACAGTCGGCCGAAGAACAGTCGGACCACGTTCAGCGGGTTGTATCCGGCCTCCAGTCCTCGGGCCCTACGGGCCAGGGTGATGGTGCGCCACTGGTCGGCCAACAGCGGGATGAGGCGCAGCGCCGCGAGCACGCCCATGGCGGGGCGCTCGGGCACCTTGAGTCTTTGCACGAGCCCGTCGGCCATGTCGGTGGGGTCGCTGGTGATGGCGGCGAGGAGTCCGGGCAGGGCGATGGCCAACAGACGCACCGCCACCCCGATGGCTCCTTCGAGGCCCTGTTCGCCGTACAGGTAGTTGACCGCGGCGCTGCTCAGACCCATGAGCACGAAGGGGCCGGCCAGGATCAGCAGGGTGCGGCGGTCCACCCCGCTGAAGGGCACGCACAGCAGGACGGCGGCCAGCACGATGCCGCCGGTGACCACGTCCACGGCGGGGACGAGTCCGATGCCGATGCCGAGGGCGGCGATCAGTTTGGCTGCGGGATTGAGTCCGGTGAGCCGGGGGACCTCGCTCACTCGGCCTCCTCGGCCACGGCGCGCCCGTCCGCCACACGCACCCGCACGTCCGCCACACGCACCCGCACGTCCGTCAGATGACGCAGGAGCAGCCCGTCGTGGGTGGCCACGGTGATGGCCCGGCCCTCGGCTCGCAGATCCGCGAGGAGCTCCACGAGCTCGGTCCAGGTGCGGGTGTCCTGGCCGAAGGTGGGCTCGTCCAGGGCCAGGACGTCGGGGGCGTGCAGGGGGCCGGAACTGAGCGCGGTGGCCACCGACAGACGGCGTTTCTCCCCGCCCGAAAGCGTGTACGGGTGCACGTTCGCCAGATGGGTCAGCCGCAGCCGTTCCATGAGTTCACCGACCCGGCCCTCGGTCTCCGTATCGCTCAGACCGGCCCGCAGCGGGGCGAACCGGAGTTCGTCGCGGACCTCGGTGGTCACGAACTGGTCCTCGGCGTGCTGGAAGACGGTGCCCACGTGGCGGGCCAGCCGTCGGGCCGGCCAGCGGACCAGTGGACGCCGGTCGATCTCCGCCAGGGTCCCGCGCGGCACCACCCGACCACGGTGCGGTTTGGTCAGGCCCGCCAGCAGGGTCAGGAGGGTGGACTTGCCCGCTCCGTTGGGCCCGGTCAGCGCGGTGACGGCCCCCGCGGGCACGGTCAGGTCCACGTCTTCGAGGACGGTGCGCGGGGCGGCCGCCCGCACGCCCAGTTGGAAGGGGGTCCGCGCCGTCACACCCCGCGCCGCCAACATGGGCGCTCCCCCGGGGGCCGAGGGTAGGTCCGGTGAGGGTTCCTCTCCGGGTACCCACACCCCCTGTTCGGCCAGGGACCTCCCGTGCTCGGCGAAGACCTTCGCCGGCGCCCCGTCGGCGATCACGCCACCGCCGGGTTCGACCACCACCACACGGTCCACCAGGTCCATGACCTCGGCGACGCGGTGTTCGACCAGAACGAGGGTCGCCTCGCTCTCGGTGAGCAGGCGGGCCAACAGGTCCCGGACCAGCGCGCCCCCGACCGGATCGAGGTTGGCGGTGGGCTCGTCCAACAGCAGCAGACGCGGTCGCATGGCCAGTGCCCCGGCGATGACCAGGCGCTGCTTCTCCCCACCGGACAGGGCACCGGTGGAGTGGCCGATCCCATAGGGGAACCCGACCTCGACCAGGGCACGTTCGACCCGCGACCAGATCTCGTCCGGTGCCACCCCCAGGTTCTCCGGGCCGAACGCCACGTCGTCGCCGGCGCGCGCCATCACCAGCTGGGCCTCGGGATCCTGCGCGACCAGACCCACACCGCCGCGCCCCCGGGAGGCGGGCTCGCCGTCCACCCGGAGCAGGCCCTCCTGGTCGCCACCGATGGCGCTGTCGGGCCCGGTGAGACCGGCCAGGGCGTGCAACAGGGTGGACTTGCCCGCGCCGGAGGCGCCCAGCAACAGGACCCGCTCCCCGGGTTCGATGAGCAGGTCGACGCCGCGCAGGGCGTGGGCGGCGCGGCCCGCGTGCTTCCATCCCCAGCCGGAGAGTTCCACACGCGCGCCGCGCGCGTTCGTGCCGGCCATGGTCAGCCCTTGGCCGAGGGGAAGGGTGCCAAGGCCCCGGACCGGGCCAGGGCGGTGGTGAGCAGGCGTCCGCCGACCCCCGCGATCAACGCGCCGCTCACCAGGACCAGGCCGCCGTAGACGAGCTGGTGCGACAGCGGCCAGGTGGCGTAGTAGACGACGGCGTCACGGATGGCCGGGGAGATCCCGGCGAGGGCACCGGCCAGCGCGGCCACGCCCATGCCCCAACGGCGGTAGAGGAAGAGCAGGAAGACCAGCTCGGGCAGCAGCCCCTGCATGGCGCCCTCCAGGACCACCGTGACGCCCCATTGGGAGCCCAGCAGCGCGGAGACCGAGGCCGCGGTGATGGAGGTGAGCACGGCCGCGCCGGACCGTCGGATGATCAGCCCGCCGAGGACTCCCGGAAGCAGCCAGACCCCGTAGAGGATCGCCTGTGCCGGGGGGAAGAGCACGAACAGCGGTCCGGTGATCGTCCAGACCACGCCCCACAGCCAGAACACCACCCCCACCGCGGCGCCGAGTACGGCGGCCACCACGATGTCCACGGTGCGCCAGGCCCCGAACTCGGCGCGGATCCAGTCCTTGATCCGGCCGAGAAGTCCACGACTCGTACCGGCGTGCCCGGCTCCGGTGTCGATACCCATCGAAATGAGGTCCCTTCGTCGAGGTCGACGAGGGGAATGCGGCCGAGAGCGTCTCCCGCGCCGGCGGCACGGAGATGACGGATTCCACGACTTCCTTCGCCGGCATGACCCGGATCAGGTGTGTAAGGGTCTGCGGTCCGATGCCGCACTCTCAGCGCTCACGCGCTCCCCTGTCGGTTCTCCTCCATTATGCGTCAACAAGGAGGGCCGTGGGATGTTTCCATCCCACGGCCCGATTCTTCCGACTCCATCGCAGGTCAGGCCTCGGTGTCGGATTCGTCGTCCTTGGACTTCGGTGGCTCGGCGTCCGGGTTGCCGAAGGCCCCGGGCGAGCCCGCGAAGTCCTCGGCCTCCAGTTCGGCGGTACCGCCCCGCATGCTCTCCTGCCAGATCGGGCCGGGCAGGCTGCCCCCGTAGACGATGCCGTAGTAGCGGCCACCGATGGTCACGCCCTGCAGCGGGTTCGCCTCGCCGCCGCGCACGTCGCCGACGACCACGGCCGAGGAGAGGTTCGGGGTGTACCCGGCGAACCAGGCGTAGGCCGCGCCGTCGGTGGTGCCGGTCTTGCCCGCGACCGGTCGCCCGAGGTCCAGACCATTGGCGGTGCCGCCCTTGAAGGGCTGCTGTAGCAGGTGGTTGACCCCGTCCGCGGTCTGCTTCTTCACCGCTCGTTCGCAGTGGGAGTCGGCGGTGACCCGTTCACCGGTGCCGTCGTCCCGGATCGCCCGGACCGGGCGCGGCTCGCAGCGGGTGCCACGAGCGGCGAAGGTCGCGTAGGCGTTGGCCACGTTCAGCGGGGACACCTCCTGGTCGCCCAGGGTGAAGGAGCTCCACACCCCGAGGTCGCCACCGTCGGCGCGGTGTATCCCGACCGCCTCGGCGGTCTCGGAGGTCTCGCACAGGCCGACCCGACGCTGCAGCTGGGCGAAGTAGGTGTTCACCGACCCCTTGGTCCCGCTGAGCATGTTGTGGCCGCCCTCGTCGCTCTCACCGGCGTTGCGGACGTTCCAGGACGACATGGTGCCGCCCTCGCAGTTGACCATGCCGCCGACCGACATGCTCTTGGGCGAGTTGAAGCTGGTGCCGTACCCCAGGCCCTTCTCCAGGGCCGCGGCCAGGGTGAAGGCCTTGAAAGTCGACCCGGCCTGGAATCCGCTGGAACCGCCGTCGGCCTGGTCCACGGCCAGGTTGATCGAGGTGGTGCCGACCTTTTCGTCGTCGAACCCGTAGCGCAGGTTCTGGGCCAGGGCTCGCACGCGGCCCGAACCGGGCTCGACCATGGCCTGGGCGGAGAACTTGGTGGAGTCCTCGTGCGGGACCCGGCGGTCGATGGCCTCTTGGGCGGAGTCCTGCGCCGCTCGAAGCAGACTGGTCTGGACGGTGAAGCCGCCCCGGGAGATGCGCTGTTCGCGCTCGGCCTTGGTGTCGCCCAGCAGGTCGGATTCGAGGAGCCAGCGCATCGTGTAGTCGCAGAAGAACGGGTACTCGCTCTCGGCGCAGCTGCCCCCGCGCGGCGTGGCGTCCACTCCCAGGCCCTTCTCCTTGTGCGCGGCGGCCTCTTCGGCGTCGAGGTGTCCGGTGGCGACCATCCGGTCCAGCACGAGATCGCGGCGTTCCCTGGTCTCATCGGGGTTGTTGATCGGGTCGTAGTACGAGGGCGCTCGAACCAGACCGGCCAGTGTCGCGGCCTGCCCGGGGTCCAGTTCGGCGGCGGAGGTCGAGAAGTACCGTTCGGCGGCGACCTCGACTCCGTGCGCGCCGGCCCCGAAGTAGGCCAGGTTGAGGTAGCCCTGCAGGATCTCGTCCTTGGTGTAGCGGTCCTCGATGTCGATCGCGTAGCGCAACTCGGTGAGTTTGCGGGTGATCGTCCGGGCGCTGGCCTGGTCGACCTCTTCCTCGGTTTCGGCGGTCTCGATGAGGAGATTCTTGACGTACTGCTGGGTGATGGTCGAACCACCCTGTGTGTTCCCCTGGGCGGTGCGGATGGCGGCGCGGAGGACACCGCGCAGATCGAGGCCGTTGTGCTCGTAGAAACGGTCGTCCTCGATCGCCATCAGGGCCGTGCCCATCCAGGGGCTCATCTCGTCGAGGTCGACGACATCGCGTTCGCGTTGGGCGACCTCGCCGAAGGGCTCCCCCGAGTCGTCGGTGAGCAGGACGCGCGACGACGGGTACGGAACGTCGAGGTGGTTCGGCAGGGACATGAACCCCGCGGCGGCGTCCCTGGCCACGATCCCGGCACCGCCGACCAAGGGTATGACCAGGGCCGCCGACAATAGCCCGGCGATGAGGCCGAGTCCGGACAGACGCAGGATCGCCTCGCGTCGTTCCTTGCCGCCGCCCCCTTCCAACTTCGCGGTTCCGCCCTCCACCAGGGCTCGGGCTCTGTCCCCGAACCGACCAATACGGCTGGACTCCGTCACGTCGCCCCCTACGGCCGTGTGCGGCCCGGTGCCACGTGGCACCGGGCACTGCGTCGACCACACTCGCAGTCGGCCCGCAAAGGGAACTCCGTCAAATCGGGCGTGTCACCGAAAAGCTTCCTCAATCCCCGGCAAAGCACCCAGAAACGCCACAGCACGGCCACAGTGGACTGTTCACGAGGAACCAGTCGCAATTAATCTCGACATCAAGACGAGAGTCCCGACGAATCAGCCGGCGCGAGAAGCGCTTCCCCCGAATACGTGACAATTGATCCCTGTGGGTCACAACGGACACATGGGGATGTCCGGAATACGCCTCGCCCTGCCCGGCGCACATTCGTTCATCCCTACCCGCATGGACCTCGTGCACAACATGGGAGAAGAATTTACCGACTTTTCACGAAGAGGCACGGGAAAGCGACTACAGAAACCCCAGAATCCACAGTGGCGAACTGCCCGGTTTGCGAGGTTTCCCAGGGTGAAACCCGACAAATACCAGGTCCATCCCACCGAGGCCAGTGTGATGAGGATCACATTAATTATCCGGCCCCGACACTCTTCCAAACCCCACTAGAGGACCGACGATAGACAGCGGAGGGCACCGAAGCCGCAATCTGGACAGTTTCCGATCCAGCACTTCGTTGACCCCGTTCTTCGTTGGATTAAATTCCGATTAATTCCGCACGCGAGTCGCCGCGTGCTGCCCCATAACGCCCGAACCACGACAATGACGGTGTAGCCAGTGATCGGACGACTGCCCATCCTCGATATCTCTCCAGAGAACGTTCTCGGCCCGGTGAAGGCGGTGCCCGAAGAACGTTTCACCGTCGGCGCGACGGTGATCCGCGAAGGGCACGATTCCCTCGCCGCGGGCGTCGTCGTCCACTCACCCGAAGGGCGCCGACGGCCCCTTGTCCCGATGCGGGAGAAATCCCCCGGAACCGACCGCTACGAAGCCGAGATCAGCCTGCCCGCCGAGGGACAGTGGTCCTTCTCCATCGAGTCGTGGAGCGACCCCTTCACCACCTGGCTGCACGTCGCCCGCGTGAAACTCCCCCTCGACACCGACACGGACCTCGTCCTGGAGGAGGGCGCCCGCCTACTGGCCAAGGCCGGCCGCCGCGTCCCCCGCAACCGCGACCTGGCCAGGGCCGCCAAGGTTCTGCGTGACACCTCCCTGACCCCCATGGAAGCCTTCGAGGCCGCCGTCACCGACGACGTCGTCTCCGCAATGGAGCACGACCCCGTCCGTGAGCTCGTCACCAGGTCCAAGCGGACCAAGGTCGTCGTACACCGCGAACGCGCCCTGTTCGGTTCCTGGTACGAGTTCTTCCCCCGCTCGGAGGGCGCCCAGGTCGACACCGCGCCCGGCCAGGAGCTCTCCGGCACCTTCGCCACCGCCGCCAAACGGCTGCCGGCCATCGCCGACATGGGCTTCGACGTGGTGTACCTGCCACCGATCCACCCGGTCGGCGCCGCCCACCGCAAGGGTCGGAACAACACCCTGCACGCGCGCGCCGGCGACCCCGGGTCCGTGTGGGCCATCGGTTCGGCCGACGGAGGCCACGACGCGGTCCACCCGGACCTGGGCACCATCGCCGACTTCGACGCGTTCGTGGCCGAGGCCGCCGAGCACGGCCTGGAGATCGCCCTGGACCTGGCCCTGCAGTGCTCCCCCGACCACCCCTGGGTCACCGAGCACCCCGAGTGGTTCACCACCCGGGTCGACGGTTCCATCGCCTACGCGGAGAACCCGCCGAAGAAGTACCAGGACATCTACCCGCTCTGCTTCGACAACGACTTCGAGGGCCTGTACACCGAGGTCCTTCGGGTGGTCCGGCACTGGATGGACCACGGGGTGCGGATCTTCCGGGTGGACAACCCGCACACCAAGCCCGTCGCGTTCTGGGAGCGTCTGCTCGCCGACGTCGCGCGCACCGACCCCGACGTGCTCTTCCTGGCCGAGGCCTTCACGCGCCCCGCCATGATGCGCACCCTGGCCAGGGTCGGCTTCCACCAGTCCTACACCTACTTCACCTGGCGCAACGGCAAGGACGAGCTCACCGACTACCTCACCGAGCTCAGCCGGGAGACCGCGCACTACCTGCGCCCCAACCTGTTCGCCAACACCCCCGACATCCTCAACGCCTACCTCCAGGACGGCGGCCGCCCCGCCTTCGAGGCGCGCGCGGTGCTGGCCGCGACGCTCTCCCCGACCTGGGGGATCTACTCGGGCTTCGAGCTGTGCGAGAACACCCCCGCCGCACCCGGCAGCGAGGAGTACCTGCACTCGGAGAAGTACGAGTACCGCCCTCGCGACTGGGCCGGGGCGGACGCCTCCGGTACGACCATCGCCCCGCTCATCACCCGGCTCAACGAGCTCCGCCGGGCCCACCCCGCCCTGCGCGAGCTGCGAAACCTGAGGTTCCACCACGTGGACAGGCCGGAGATCGTCTGCTTCTCCAAGCACCGACCCGGCGCCTGTGGTGAACCCGACGACGCCGTCATCGTCGTCGTCAACCTCGACCCGCACCGGACCCATGAGGCCACGGTGCATCTCGACCTGCCGTCGATCGGCCACACGTGGGAGGAGGACATCAAGGTGACCGACGGGCTGACCGGCCACTCCTACACATGGCGAGCCGACAACTACGTCCGGCTCGACCCGGCGACCGGGCCCGCGCACGTGTTCACCGTCAGCGGCAGATAGCGGGTCGGGGCACCGGAACGCGGCGGTCACAGCACCGCCGCCGCCCGGCTCCCGCACGCCTGTTGATCCGATGTCGAACATTTTGGTGGGGAGCAGTAGATGAGCAACGACGAGTCCGGACCCGGCGCACACGAGCACGCCGAACATGGTCCGCTCGCGCCGGCCACCGGGGCCGCGACCGGCCCGCTCATGTCCTCGGGAGGTACCGGTGAACCCCACTGGTACAAGCACGCCGTCTTCTACGAGGTACTGGCCCGGGGGTTCTTCGACTCCAACGGGGACGGCACCGGTGACCTCACCGGACTGGTCCGGAAGTTGGACTATCTCCAGTGGCTCGGAATCGACTGCGTCTGGTTGCTTCCGATGTACGAGTCCCCTTTGCGGGACGGTGGATACGACATCTCGGACTACTTCAAGATCCTCCCGGAGTTCGGCAACACCGCCGACTTCGTGGAGCTTCTCGACGAGTCGCATCGGCGCGGCATCCGTGTCATCACCGACCTGGTCATGAACCACACCAGCGACCAGCACCCGTGGTTCAAGGCCTCCCGTGAGGACCCGGACGGTCCCTACGGCGACTTCTACGTGTGGTCGGACACCGATGACCGCTACGACGAGGCGCGCATCATCTTCGTCGACACCGAGACCTCCAACTGGTCCTACGACGAGGTGCGCGGCCAGTACTACTGGCACCGCTTCTTCTCACACCAGCCAGACCTCAACTTCGAGAACCCGGCGGTCCAGGAGGCGATCCTGGAGGTACTTCGCTACTGGCTGGACCTGGGGATCGACGGTTTCCGGCTGGACGCGGTGCCCTACCTGTACGAGCGCGAGGGCACCAACTGCGAGAACCTCAAGGAGACGCACGAATTCCTCAAGCGGGTGCGCGCGGAGGTCGACCGTCTCTACCCGGACCGGGTGCTGCTGAGCGAGGCCAATCAGTGGCCCTCGGAGGTGGTCGACTACTTCGGCGACTTCGAGTCCGGTGGCGACGAGTGTCACATGAACTTCCACTTCCCGCTGATGCCGCGCATGTTCATGGCGGTCCGGCAGGAGCAGCGCTTCCCGATCTCGGAGATCCTCGCCCAGACCCCGCCGATCCCCCGCAACTGCCAGTGGGCGATCTTCCTGCGCAACCACGACGAGCTGACCCTGGAGATGGTCACCGACGAGGAACGCGACTACATGTACGCGGAGTACGCCAAGGAACCCCGCATGCGAGCGAACGTGGGGATCCGGCGGCGGCTCGCGCCCCTGTTGGACAACGACCGCAACCAGATCCAGCTGTTCACCGCGCTGCTGTTGTCGCTGCCGGGCTCCCCGGTGCTGTACTACGGCGACGAGATCGGCATGGGCGACAACATCTGGTTGGGCGACCGTGACGCCGTGCGCACGCCGATGCAGTGGAACTCCGATCTCAACGCCGGGTTCTCGCGCAGCGACCCCGCCCGCCTCTACCTGCCACCGATCATGGACCCGGTCTACGGCTACCAGGCGATCAACGTGGAGTCCCAGCGGGAGAACCCCGGTTCGCTGCTGCACTGGACCCGTCGGATGATCCAGATCCGTAAGCGGCACCCCGTGTTCGGCACCGGGGAGTTCACCGAACTGAACGCCACCAACCCGAGCGTGTTGGCCTACATCCGCGAGCACGGCGACGACCGGATGCTGTGCGTCAACAACCTGTCCAAGCACCCGCAACCGGTGGAGCTGGACCTGTCGCGCTACGCGGGTGTGAGCCCGGTGGAGTGCGTGGGCGGGGTCCGTTTCCCGGAGGTCGGTGAGCTGCCTTACCTGCTCACCCTCCCCGGCCACGGCTTCTACTGGTTCCAACTGCCTCCGGAGCGCACGTCCGACACCGGGTCCAAGGACGGCGAGGGCGTGCCCTCGTACGGACTCCCCGCGGCGGGACTGAGCACCCCGGACTCCTTCGACACCGGCCACCGCAGCACAGCCACCGACCGGCCCGCCGGCGCGAGCCGGGACCGTGGTGGGAAGGGAACCAGGCCTCTCTGACATGTCGCAGCTAGAAGAACTCCTGGCAGTCTGGCTACCTCGACAACGATGGTTCTCCGGCAAGGGGATCCCGATCCGTCGGGTCCGGGTCGAGAGCAGGTACACCCTGGTCTCGGCCGGACCCGGTGGTCCCGACCTGAACGTGCTCGTGGTCCAGGCGGGCCAACGCGGCACGAGTTCCCGTTACCAGGTGCTGCTCGGGTCGCGTCCGCCCCGGTCACTGCCGCCCCACCTGGCCCGCTCCGCCATCGGCGTGTGCCCGGTGGCCGGCGGTCGGCCCCGGGTGGTCTACGACGCGGCGCACGATCCGCAGCTGACGTCGTTGCTGCTGGAGCGATTCAACTGCGCCGAGGACGGCGAGCGTCGGGGGCGGGTGCGTTTCCGTACCCTTCCCGGCGCCGAGGTCAAGGCGTGCGGCTCGGGCCGTCTGCTGACCGGTGAGCAGTCCAACACCTCGCTGGTGTACGGGCGCGACTACGTCCTCAAGACCTTCCGCAGGCTCTGGCCGGGGCGCAACCCGGACCTGGAGCTGAACATGGCGCTGTCGGGTTCGCCGTACGTGGCACGCCCGTGCGGGTGGATCGAGGCGGACCTGTCCGGTCACACCACGCCCACCACCTTGGCGCTGTTGCAGACGTTCGTCCCGGACGCCACCGACGGCTGGGTGCTGGCCACCGAGAACGTGCGCACGCTGTTGGACGGCGAGGACGCCGACTTCAGTGCGGAGTCCGCGCGGTTGGGGCACACCACGGCGCAGGTGCACAGTTCGCTGGCACGGGCGCTGCCCACCGACGTGCTCTCCCCCGTCTCGGCGGCCGAAGTGGCCGACGCGATGGTGGAGCGGCTGGCGATGGCCAGCGGTGAGGTGCCCGAACTGGCCGAACACGCGCCGAGGGTGATGGAGGCCTACTCCGACTTCGCCCGGGTGGACGAACCGCTGCCGATACAGCGCATCCACGGCGACTACCACCTGGGGCAGGTCATCCGGCCGAAGTCCGGGTGGGTGCTGCTGGACTTCGAGGGCGAGCCGACGGTGTCGGTGCGCGAACGCCAACGTCTGTCCAGTCCGCTGCGGGACGTGGCGGGGATGCTGCGTTCCTTCGACTACGCGGCCGGTTACCTGTTGGTCGGGCATCCGGACGACCAGGAGTTGGCGTGGGCCGCTCGGGAGTGGTCGCGCCGCAACCGGGAGGCGTTCTGCCGCGGTTACGCCGACGGTGGGGGCGCCGATCCGGAGAAACACCTGACCGTGCTGCGCGCCTTCGAGTTCGACAAGGCGGTCTACGAGGTCCTGTACGAGGCGCGCAACCGCCCCGACTGGCTTCGGGTTCCGCTCGATTCCATCGCCACAGCGGCCGGGGCACCTCCGGTGCCCGGCTGATTCCCCGGCGGCCGCCGTTCGCGCACGGCGGCCGCCCCTCGTTCCCCCCGCTGAACCATCGCCTCGTCATCCGAACACCACAAGTCATCACGGAGTCGAATTGTCACCGCGTACGTCCAAAAAGGCCGCCACAGCCGACCAACAGCCGGCGGCGGAGCCCGAGGCGGCGAAGAAGGTGCCCGGCAAGAAGAAGGCCACGAAGACGACCGAGCCCGAGAAGACGGTCAAGACCACGAAGGCCGCGGCCCCGAAGAAGGCCGCACCCAAGAAGAGCAGCACGGGGAAGACCGCACCGAAGAAGACCCGCGTCCCCGCCGCGCTCGCGGAGGACCTGCTCGTCGAACTCGACCGGGTGGTCGACGGCCACCATCACGACCCGCACTCGGTCCTGGGCCTGCACGGACGCGACCTGAGGGTCCTGCGCCCGGGCGCGGTCGAGGTGCACGCCGTGCTGCCCGACCAGACCCGGGTGGCGCTGCCGCACCGCCACCGTGGCGTGTTCGCGGCCCGTCTGCCCAAGAAGGTCGACGACTACCGCGTCGCGGTCCGCTACGAGGACGGACCCGAACTCCTACAGGCGGACGCCTACCGCTTCGAGCCCACGTTGGGCGAACTCGACCTGCACCTGATCGGTGAGGGTCGGCACGAAGAGCTGTGGAGCGCCCTGGGCGCCCACGTCATCGAGCGGGACGGCCCCATGGGCGAGGTGGCCGGGACACGTTTCACGGTCTGGGCGCCCGACGCTCGCGGGGTCCGGGTCATCGGCGACTTCGACCACTGGAGCGGGCTCGCCCACCCGATGCGCAGCCTCGGTTCGACCGGGGTATGGGAGCTGTTCCTGCCCGGGCTCGGGGACGGCGACCTGTACAAGTTCCAGCTCCTGGGCGCGGACGGGCACTGGCGGGACAAGGCCGACCCCATGGCCCGCCGGACCCAGATGCCGCCGGCCACCGCCTCGGTCGTCACGGTCTCCGACCACGTGTGGACCGACCAAGAGTGGATGGCCGAGCGCAAGGGCGTGGAACCGTACCGGGCGCCGATGAGCGTCTACGAGGTGCACCTGGGTTCCTGGCGGCCGGGGCTTTCCTACACCGAACTGGCCGACGAACTGGTGTCCTACGTGGCCGAGATGGGCTTCACGCACGTGGAGCTCCTGCCGGTGGCCGGGCACCCGTTCGACGGGTCCTGGGGTTACCAGGTCACGTCCTACTACGCGCCCACGCCGCGGTTCGGCTCCCCGGACGAGTTCCGCCACCTGGTGGACTCCCTGCACCGGGCGGGTGTGGGCGTGTTCCTGGACTGGGTGCCGGCGCACTTCCCCAAGGACGAGTGGGCGCTGGCCCGGTTCGACGGCAGTGCCCTGTACGAGCACCCGGACCCGCGCCGTGGCGAACACCCCGACTGGGGCACGCTCATCTTCAACTACGGGCGGACCGAGGTGCGCAACTTCCTCGTCGCCAACGCCCTGTACTGGTTGGAGGAGTTCCACGTCGACGGGCTGCGGGTGGACGCGGTCGCCTCGATGATCTACCTCGACTACTCGCGCGACTCCGGTGCCTGGGAGCCGAACGTGTTCGGTGGCCGCGAGAACCTGGAGGCCATCGACTTCGTCAAGGAACTCAACACCACGGTCTACCGCCGTAACCCCGACGTGGCGATGATCGCGGAGGAGTCGACGGCCTACACGGGGGTGACCACCCCGGTGGACCACGGCGGGCTCGGCTTCGGGCTGAAGTGGAACATGGGGTGGATGCACGACACCCTGGAGTACGTCAAGAAGGAGCCGATCCACCGCGAGTACCACCACAACGACATCACGTTCTCCATGGTCTACGCCTACAGTGAGAACTACGTGCTGCCGCTGTCGCACGACGAGGTGGTGCACGGCAAGGCCTCGCTGTTCAACAAGGCGCCTGGGGACGAGTGGCAGCGTGCGGCGACGCTGCGGGCGCTGCTGTCGTTCATGTGGTCCCACCCGGGCAAGCAACTGCTGTTCATGGGCGGGGAGATCGCCCAGGGCGAGGAGTGGTCGCACGAGGAGGGCGTGCCGTGGTGGCTGCTTCAGTACGACCACCACGCGGGCACGCAGCAGCTGGTCAAGGCGCTCAACGATGCCTACCGGCCGCGGCCCGCGCTGTGGTCGTTGGACACCGACCCGGCCGGGTTCACCTGGTTGGACGGCGGCGACCGCCAGGGCAACACCCTGAGCCACCTGCGCCACGGCGAGGACGGTTCGGTGTTGGCGTGCGCGGTGAACTTCTCTCCGGTGCCCCGCGCCGACTGGCGGATCGGTCTGCCGGTCGGGGGCCGGTGGAACACGGTGGTCAACTCCGACGACCCGCGCTTCGGCGGTTCGGGGTACGAGGCGCCGGCCACCGTTGAAGCGCGAGCCCAGGAGTGGCACGGTCAGCCGTTCTCCGCGGAGATCACCCTGCCTCCGCTCGGCGCCGTCTGGTTCGAACCCGCGCCCTAAGGCGCGCTCGCAGCCAGGGCCCTGGACGTTCCCCCGGAACGCCCAGGGCCCTTCCTCGTCCGTTCAGTGCCCGGTGACCAGGTCGACGGCGGCGTCGATGGCGGCCCGGAGGCCGTCCAGGGAGTCCTCGTCGGGCAGGCGGGCGCAGGTGAGCCAGAGTCCGTCGATCATCACCAGGAGCAGTTCGGCGAGGGCTTCGGGATCCCGGCCGGGCGCGAGTTCCTCCTGTTCACGGGCGTAACCCAGAGCGGCGGCCAGGTTGGCGCGCGCTCGCGTGTCCAATTCGGCGAGCACCTCGGCGAACCCGGGGTCGACGGCGGCGCGGGCGTAGAAGGCGGCCCAGATGCGGGCCTGGGCGCGGCGGCGGTCGTCGGTGGGCAACAGATCCACGAGGACGGCCCGCATCCCCTCGGCGAAGGTCAGCGACTCGGGGCCGATCCGGATTCGGGAGAAGCGGTCGGCGACCTCGGCGATGGAGAAGTCCAGGGCGAAGCGGAGCAGCTCGTCCTTGGTGCGGAACTCGCGTTGGACGGCGCCGACGGACAGCCCCGACTCGGCGGCGACCACCCGGACACTGACCCCTTCGAGCCCCTCACGGGCGGCGATGCGATGGATCGCCTCACCCACGCTCCGGCGACGATTTTGACTGTTCACGACCTTCGGCACACGTTCATTCTGGCACATCCACACAGACTGATACGGTTGTATCGATACAATCGTATCGGAAGGATGTCGTCATGTCCCGTCCCCTGATCCGCCGAACCCTCCTGTCCCTCTCCCTCCTGCTCGCCCTGCCAGGGGCCGCCGCCCTGGCCCTGGTCCTGTTCCCGCCCCTGTCCTGGGCGGGATGGCAGTTCGCGCTGCTCGCCCTGGAGTTCTCGCTGTTCGCGTCCCTTCCCGCGCTGTGCGGGCTCGCCCTGGCCCTACTCGTCCGGAGCCGATGGGGATGGTCCCTCGCGGGGGTCAACGCACTGCTGCTGGTCCTGGCCCTGGTGCCGTCGGCGGCGCTGTGGAACACCGCCCGGACCGAAGACGCGCCGTTGAGCCTGGGCGCCTACGCCGCCGGTCTGGCCACCGACACCGACCGGGAGCCTCTCACCACGACCTACCACCGGGTGGACGGCGAGCCCCTTGAACTGGACGTGTGGGAGCCGGCCGAACCCTCCGGCGATCCCCTGCCGATCGTGGTCAACGTCCACGGCGGGGCCGACGACCTCCCACAGAGTCTGCTGCCGCGCTGGGACACCTGGTTGGCGGACGGGGACCGGGTGGTGTTCGAGGTCGACTACCGCTTCTTTCCCGACGGCGCCTGGCGGGAATCGGTGGCGGACGTGCGATGCGCCCTGGGATGGGTCCGTGAGAACGCCGCCGAGTACGGCGGCGACCCCGACCGGATCGCCGTCACCGGCCAGTCCGCCGGCGGCCTGTTGGCGCTGCTGTCGACCTACACCGACCAGGTCGAACCGTCGTGCGACACCGAGGTCCCGGACGTGTCCGCCGTGGTCGCCTGGTACTCGGTCACCGACGGGACCGCCGACGCCCCGATCCCCTGGCGCCAACGCCACTCCCCCATCGGCGACGAGTTGCTGGAATCCAGCGAGCGCATGGTCGGCGGCGCCCCCGAGGACCTGCCGAAGGAGTACGAGGACATGTCGGCGATCCACCAGGTCACGGCGGACACCCCACCGACCCTGGTGATCACCGCCGGGCACGACCTGTTCCTCGACCCCGAGGACAACCGCAGGTTCGTCGCCCGGCTCGACGAGGCGGACGTCCCTCACGAGCACCTGGAACTGCCTTGGACCGAGCACATGTTCGACCTCAACTGGGGCGGCTTCGCGAGCCAGATCACCCGCCACTCCATCGACGGTTTCCTCGACGAACACCTGACCCCCTGAACGCCCCGACCGGGTGAATTCACTGGCCCGGCCAGGAGCGGGTCGATAACATGCGGGGCATGACGCGGGTGTGCTCCACCACCATGACGGGCCGGACGATGATGTCGTCCGGCCTTCCCCGCGTGCCCTGAACCCCTGTCCGCGGCAAGGCCCCAACGGGTCTTGCCCACGGCGGGCGCCCGGCGGGGCCGGAGAGGACCCACCTTGGGTCGTTACCACGTGACCACCGCCATCCCGTACGTCAACGGGAGACCGCACATCGGCCACGCCCTGGAACTGGTGCAGGCCGACACGCTCGCCAGGTCCCACCGTGACCGTGGCGACGAGGTCCGCGCCCAGACCGGCACCGACGACAACTCGCTGAAGAACGTGCTCAGCGCCCGGGCGTCCGGGTTGCGAACCGCCACCTACGTCGACCGGGCCTCCAGGGGCTTCCTCGACCTGGCGGGCCCGCTCTCGCTCTCCTTCGATGACACTGTGCGCACCGCTTTCGATCCAAGGCACCGGCCCGGGGTGGAGCGGCTGTGGCGGGCCTGCCTTGCGCGCGGTGACCTGTATCGCCGTGGTTATACCGGGCTCTACTGCACCGGATGCGAACAGTTCTACGGGGCCGACGAACTCCCCGAGGGCCTGTGTTCGGAGCACGGGACCGTACCGGAGGAGGTCGCCGAAGAGAACTGGTTCTTCCGTCTCTCCCGCTACCAGGATCGGTTGCACGAGCTGGTGTCCTCGGGCGAGGTCCTGGTCGAACCCGACTTCCGCCGGCGCGAGGTGCTGTCTTTCATCGCGTCGGGTCTGGTGGACTTCAGCGTCTCCCGGAGCGTGGAACGCGCACACGGCTGGGGTATCCCGGTCCCCGACGACCCGGGCCAGGTGATCTACGTGTGGTTCGACGCCCTGGCCAACTACGTCACCGGGGCCGGCTACGGCACCGACGACCACGACCACTGGTGGACCCTTGCCGATCAGCGTGTGCACGTCATCGGCAAGGGCATCCTGCGCTTCCACGCCGTGTACTGGCCCGCCATCCTGCTCTCGGCGGGGCTTTCACCGCCCACCACACTCCTGGTGCACGAGTACCTGACCGCCGACGGTGACAAGATCGGCAAGTCCACCGGCAACACCATCGACCCCGTCGCGATCACCGAACGGTTCGGGACCGATGCCCTGCGCTGGTGGTTGCTGCGCGATGTCGGGCGCTCCGGTGACACCGACTACACCGAGGCCCGTTTGATCGCCCGGCACGACGAGGACCTCGCCAACACCATCGGCAACCTGGTGAACCGGACCGTGTCCATGGTCGCGAAGTACCGTGGCGGCACGGTCCCCGGTGTCGGTTCTGCGGAGCTGTCCGAGGCGTGTGCCCGAGCGGAGTCCTCGGTGAACGAGGCGATCGACGCCTTCGACCTGCGTGCGGCCACCGGTGCCATCGTGGAGCTGGCCGACGCCGGAAATCGGTATGTGGCCGAGCGGGAGCCGTGGCTCGTCGCCCGGTCCGAACGTCGCGGGGACATCGCACCGGCCGCCCTGGACTCGATTCTGGCCGAGCTGGTGGCCACCGGGCGAACGTTGGCCCGGTTGCTGCGCCCTTTCCTGCCCGACGCCGCGGAACGGCTCACCGCGCAGCTGACGGAACGGCCGGGGCCCGACGGTGATCGGCTACCGCCGGTCTCCCCGGTGTTCGGTCGGATCAGCTCCCGTTCCTCCCCCACCGGCTGAGTCGGGCCACCGCCTCGTCGAGCACCTCGTCCTTCTTGCAGAAGGCGAAGCGCACCAGGTGGCGGCCCTCGTCCTGGTGGTCGTAGAACACCTTGGCGGGCACGGCCGCAACACCGGCCTCGCGAGGCAGCGCCCGGGCGACGTCCTCGCCGTCGAGGTAGCCCAACGGTCGAACGTCGGCCATCAGGAAGTAGGTGCCCTCGGACACGTTCACGTCGAACCCGGCGCCGCTGAGGCCCTCGGCGAGGCGGTCGCGCTTGGTCTGCATGGCCAGGCGCTGCCGCTCGACCCAGGCACCCTCGTTGTCGATGGCGTCGGCGATGGCCAACTGCAGGGCTCCGTTGGCGGAGAAGGTGAGGAACTGGTTGACCGTGCGCACCGCCCGGACCAGGGGCTCGGGGCCGCTCACCCAGCCGGTCTTCCACGCGGTGACGGCGAACATCTTGCCGACCGAGGAGATCGACAGGGTGCGCTCGCCCATACCCGGCAGGGTGGCCAGGGGGACGTGGGGACGTTCGTCGAAGGTGAGGAACTCGTACACCTCGTCGGTGATCGCGATGAGGTCGTTTTCCCGGCATAGCGCGGCGATCTCCGCCGACTCCTCGGCGGTGAACACCGTGCCGGTCGGGTTGTGCGGGGTGTTGACCATGATGAGCCGGGTGCGCGGGGTGACGGCGGCGCGCAGCTCGGCGGGGTCGAAGGTGAACCTGCCGGTCGCGTCGTCGCGACGCAACGCCACGGGGCGGCGCACCCCGCCGGCCAGCGAGATCATCGCGGCGTAGGAGTCGTACATCGGCTCGAAGACGATGACCTCGTCACCGCGTTCCACCAGCGCCAGCAGCGAGGCGGCGATGCCGGCGGTCGCACCGACGGTGACGTAGACCTCCGTTTCGGGGTCCAGGTCCAACCCGTAGTGACGGGAGCGGTAACGGCTCACCGCCTGGCGCAGCTCCGGACGTCCCGGGCCGGGCGGGTACTGGTTCACCCCTTCGAGGATGTGTCGCGAGGCGTTCTCCAGCAGACTTCGCGGCCCGTCGGTGTCGGGGAAACCCTGCCCCAGGTTGACGGAGTCGGTCTCGACGGCCAGACGCGTCATCTCGGCGAAGATCGTCTCACCATAGGTACGCATGCGTTCGATCAGCGGTTCATCCACCCTTCGAGCGTATCGACCCGGTCCGGGCACGGGCACAACCGGGCGGTCCCCCGAACACGAGAGGGCCCCCGGTCTCGTGGTGCCCGGTGCCTCACCGGATCCCACGAGGCCAGGGGCCCCTACGAGCGCGACCGCCTTTACGGAAGCAGCAGGCTGAGCACGATCCAGACCACCGGACCCGCGATCAACAGGGAGTCGATGCGGTCCATCAGACCGCCGTGGCCCGGCATGAACCGGCCCATGTCCTTGACCCCGAGGTCGCGCTTGAACAACGACTCGATGAGGTCGCCGACCGTGGCGGCCAGCACCACGGCCAGACCCAGGACCACGCCGACCCACCAGGGGCCGTCCAGCATGAGGGTGACGCACAGCGCCCCCGCCACCGCACAGCCGATCACGGAGCCGCCGAAGCCCTCCCAGGTCTTGTTCGGGCTGATCACCGGCGCCATCTTGTGCCGTCCCAACAGGATCCCGGCGAAGTAACCGCCGATGTCACTGGAGATCGTCACCACGATGAACACCACCAGGCGGTACTGTCCATCCTCCGGGTGCGCGATGAGCAGCATCCAGGTGGCCAACAGCAGCGGCAGGTACACGAGGGTGAACAGGTTCGCCGACGCGTCGGCGACGAACCCCTCCGCCCCACCGCGCAACCGCCAGACCAGGCAGGCGATCGCGGTGACGGCCGCGATGCCCACCAACCATTCGGCGCCGCCGAAGTAGGCTCCGGCCTGCATCGCCACACCGCCCACGGCCAACGGGACCACGGCCAGGGTCATGCCCTTGCCGCCGAACGCCCGGTTGAGTTCGCGGAGACCGATCAGCGTCCCGAGGGACGTGATGATCGTGAACAGCTGAGGCCAGGGGAAGACCGAGAAGAAGACGAGCGCGCCGAGGACGCACCCGCTGGCGATGGCCACCGGGAGGTTGCGACCGGTCTTGACCGGGGCACCTCCCGGCTTGTGCAGCACGAAGCGCTGCCCGGCGGACGTGTCCGTCTCCGAACGGGGACGGTCGTCGGGTCTGTGCTCCGGCGAGTGGTCATCGCCTCCGGAGCCGTTCGAAGGGTGGTTCACCGACTAGACCTCGAGAAGTTCCGTTTCCTTGTGCTTGAGCAGCTCGTCGACGGTGCCGACATGCTTGTGCGCGAGCTCGTCCAGTTCGGACTGGGCACGGTGGGCCTCGTCCTCACCCAGGTCACCGGACTTGACGGCCTTCTCGAAACCGTCCTTGGCGCGACGTCGGACGTTGCGGATGGCGACCTTGCCGTCCTCGGCCTTGGTGCGCGCGACCTTCACGTACTCCTTGCGACGCTCCTCGGACAGCTCCGGGAAGACCACGCGGATGACCTGTCCATCGTCGGAGGGGTTGACGCCCAGGTCACTGTTGCGGATCGCGTTGATGATCTCGGTGCGCGCGTTGATGTCGAACGGCGAGATGACGACCATGCGCGGCTCGGGCACCGAGAAGGAGGCCAGCTGGTTGATCGGCGTGCGAGCACCGTAGTAGTCGACGGTGATCTTGTTGAAGGTGGCCGGGGTGGGCCGACCGGTACGGATCGTCGCGAAGTCCTCCTTCGCCACGGTCACGGCCTTCTCCATCTTCTCCTCGGCCTCAAGGAGGGTTTCTTCGATCATTGTGGGCGCTCCCGGATTGTCGGCTGGGTGTTCGTGGCTTGGAGTGCGTGGCCTCGGCCACGCCGCAGGACGGTCTCCCGCCCTCGTCAGTCGGAGGTCGGACCGACGATGGTGCCGATCTTCTCACCGCGGACGGCGCGCAGGATGTTGCCCTGGCTCATCAGGTCGAAAACGACGATGGGCAGCCCGTTGTCCATGCACAGGCTGACCGCGGTGGCGTCCATGACCTTGAGGCCGCGGGTGAGGACCTCGTTGTAGTTGAGCTTGTCGAACTTGACCGCGTCCGGGTTGCGCTGCGGGTCGGAGTCGTAGACCCCGTCGACCTGGGTGCCCTTGAGGACCGCCTGGGCGCCGATCTCCAGGGCGCGCTGGGCGGCGGTGGTGTCCGTGGAGAAGAAGGGCGCACCGAGACCGGCACCGAAGATGACCACTCGGCCCTTCTCCAGGTGACGAACGGCCCGACGCGGGATGTAGGCCTCGGCGACCTGGCTCATGTGGATCGCGGTCTGCACACGCGTGTCCACGCCGAGGCGCTCAAGGAAGTCCTGGAGGGCGAGGCAGTTGATGACGGTGCCGAGCATGCCCATGTAGTCGGCGCGACCGCGCTCGATGCCGCCCTCGGTGAGCTGGGCGCCGCGGAACATGTTGCCGCCGCCGACGACCACGGCGACCTGGATGCCCTCGGACACCGCTTCGGCGATGGACTCCGCCACGTACTGGACGACCTCGGGTTCGATGCCCAGACCGCCACCGCCGGCGAACGCCTCCCCCGAGAGCTTGAGCATGACACGCTTCCAACCGGAATCGTGCATGGGCGTTTCGGTGGTCATGGCTTCGTTCTCCGACACGGCCTGCGGCCTCCCTTGTTGTTCCCGAGTGGCACAGGGTCCCCCGAGTGCTCCTGCTGCGGACGGTCCGAACAAGATCTGCCCGAAACCCGCCCATATCCACCGAAAGTGCCGGGGAGATTCCGTCTCCCCGGCACTTCCATCATGTCAAAGCCCCTAGGCCTGGCCGACCTTGAAGCGAACGAAGCCCTTGACCTTCACACCGGCCTCGTCGACGACCTTCTGGACGGTCTTCTTGTTCTCCTTGACGAACGGCTGTCCGAGGAGGGTGACCTCCTTGAAGAAGCCGTTGAGACGACCCTCGACGATCTTGGGGATGGCCTGCTCGGGCTTCCCCTCACCGCGGGTGGTCTCCTCGGCGATACGACGCTCGTTGGCGACGACGTCCTCGGGGACCTGGTCCTTGTCGACGTACTGGGGGGCCAGCGCGGCGATCTGCTGAGCGAGGTCCTTGCCGACCTCCTCGTCCACCTTGTCCAGCTCGACCAGGACGCCCATGGTCGGGGGCAGGTCCGGGTCGGACTTGTGCAGGTAGGAGGCGACGTAGGCACCGTCGAACTTGGCGATGCGACGGAGTTCGAGCTTCTCACCGATGACGGCGCTCTTGCCCTCGATGAAGGACTGCAGGGTCTTGCCCGACTCGATCTCGGCGGCGGCGATGGTCGCGAGGTCATCGCCGTCCTGGGCGGCGACGAAGTCGGCGACCTGGTCGGCCAGAGCGATGAACTGGTCGTTCTTGGCGACGAAGTCGGTCTCGCAGTTGAGCTCGATCAGGGTGGCATTGCCCTCGCCCTGGCTGCGCACGACGACGGTGCCCTGAGCGGCGGTGCGGTCCGCGCGCTTGTCCACGGACTTGGCACCCTTGATGCGCAGGGCCTCGACGGCCTTGTCGAAGTCGCCGTCGGCCTCGGTCAGCGCCTTCTTGCAGTCCATCATGCCCGCGCCGGTGAGGTCGCGCAGCTTCTTGACGTCCGCGGCGGTGGAGTTCGCCATGACTGTTCTCGGATTCCCTAGTGAAGTCTGGTCTGGAAATGGAGCGGTCCGGCGAACACCCCGCGGGCCGCCCCGCCGACGAAGGGCGGGGCGGCGCTCAGGCGTCGGTGCGCACCGGAAAGGTACTCAGCGGCGAACCGCTGATTCCCTACTAGGCCTCGGGGGCCTTCTCCGGGGCGTCGACCGGGGAGTCGGCGGCGGTGGCCTCGGCCGGAGCCTCGGCGGCGACCTCGTCGGCCGGGGCCTCGGTCACGGTCTCGGCCGGAGCCTCGGCCGCGGCCTCGTTCTTCTCCTCGGCGACGGTCTCGACCGGGGCCTCGGCGGCCTCGGTCTCGCCCTTGCCTTCGAGCAGCTCGCGCTCCCACTCGGGCATGGGCTCCTCGGCCGCCTTCTCCTCGGTCGCGCCGGAGGCACCGGAGCGGACCAGGAGACCGTCGGCGACGGCGTCGGCGACGACGCGAGTGAGGAGGCTGACGCTTCGGATGGCGTCGTCGTTACCCGGGATCGGGTAGTCGACCTCGTCCGGGTCACAGTTGGTGTCGAGGATGGCGACGACCGGGATGTTCAGCTTGCGAGCCTCGCTGATCGCGATGTGCTCCTTCTTGGTGTCCACGATCCACACGGCGCTGGGCACGCGGGACATGTCGCGGATACCGCCGAGGGTGCGCTCGAGCTTGTCCTTCTCACGACGAAGGTTCAGCAGTTCCTTCTTGGTGAGCGTGGAACCGGCGACGTCGTCGAAGTCGATCTCCTCCAGCTCCTTGAGGCGCTGGAGCCTCTTGTGCACGGTGGAGAAGTTGGTGAGCATGCCGCCCAGCCAACGCTGGTTGACGAAGGGCATGCCGACACGACGAGCCTGCTCGTCGATGGCCTCCTGCGCCTGCTTCTTGGTACCGACGAACAGGATGGTGCCACCGTGGGCGACCGTCTGCTTGACGAACTCGTAGGCGCGGTCGATGTACGCCAGCGACTTCTGGAGGTCGATGATGTAGATGCCGTTGCGCTCGGTGAAGATGAAGCGCTTCATCTTGGGGTTCCAGCGACGGGTCTGGTGCCCGAAGTGGACGCCGCTCTCCAGGAGCTGGCGAATTGTCACGACTGTGGCCATGACCTGGTCCTCCTTGCGGTGGCGGAACGCGGGTTCCGCCGTCGGTTGTACCTGACGCCCCGCCCGCACCACCACACCGCGCGAGGCGGCGTGGACCGTGGGCACAGGCCCTCCCCCGAGGGAGGCAGGTGGGCGTGCGAATTATGGTTCGACCCTGGTGGGCCGAGAACGATTCTATCCTCCGCCGAGCACACCCCGGAACGGCTCCGTGTCCAGGGACGTCATCGACGTGGCGAAGGTTGTCCACAGACTCGGATCGGCTCTGGCGGAACACGTCCGCCGCACGCATCCTGGAAACATGACAGACCCCCGACTCTGGGTACTCCCGCTGTTCCTCACGCTCCTGCTGTTCCCCGTTCACCCGCTCCGAACCACACCGGCCGTCGCGTCCGTCCAGGGACCATGGCGGTGGCCGTTGGATCCTCCCGTGGAGGTGCTGCGCGGCTTCGATCCACCCGAGGAGCGCTGGCTGCCGGGACACCTGGGCGTGGACCTGGCCGCCGGGCCGGGGCAGAGCGTGTACCCGGCGGGGCCGGGCCGGGTACGGTTCGCCGGCAGTGTCGCCGGGGTGGGTGTGGTGAGCGTGACCCACGGAGAGACGCACACCACCTATTC
>NZ_JBEYLC010000070.1:0-27267 GCF_040635885.1 Nocardiopsis sp. NPDC006832
GCCCGCCACCATCACCGGTTCCATCGGCGTGCTCACCGGCAAGCCGGTCCTGGGCGCCCTCAAGGAACGCTTCGGCATCACCTCGGACTCGGTGCGCCAGGGCGCGCACGCCGCGATGTTCGACTCCGAGAAGGGCTTCAGCGAGTCCGAGTGGGAACGGATCAACCTCCTGCTGGACAGCATCTACGACGACTTCGTCACCAAGGTGGCCGCCGCCCGCGGAAAGACCTGGGACGAGATCCACGAGGTCGCCAGGGGCCGGATCTGGACCGGCGCCGACGCCAAGGAGCGCGGCCTGGTCGACGAGCTGGGCGGTGTGGCGACGGCGGTGCGGCTGGCCAGGGACAAGGCCGGGGCCGGTGCGCTGCCGGTGCGTTCGTTCCCGCGCACCCACCCGTTGGACCGGTTGCGTCCGCACGAGTCCAGTGAGGACATGGCCACGGAGCCGCAGACCGTTCTGAGCGCCTGGGGTCCGCTGGAGCACGTGGCGGCCCGACTGGGTCTGCCCACCGCCGGCCCCCTGAGCATGCCCGGGACGTGGGAGATCCGTTGAGCGTGGACGGTGGCGCCTACTTGGGCGCCATGGCGATGTTGCCGACCGGGGTGACGGTGGTGACCATCGCGGACGGACGTGACGACATCGGGGCGACGGTGAGCGCCCTGGTGTCGGTGTCGGTGGACCCCCCGGTGGTCATGTTGAGCGTGGACTCGGAGGGGTACGTGGCCGAGGTCGTGGCGGAGGTGGGCGCGTTCGCGGTGAGCGTGCTCTCGGCCGACCAGCGCGCCCTGGCCGGCCGGTTCTCCGCCGAGGGCCGCCCCAGCGCCCGTCTGTTGGTGTCGGGGCAGCCGCACCATCGGGGCGAGCACACCAGGGCGATCGTGTTGGACGAGGCCCTGTCGGCCCTGGAGTGCTCGGTGCGGAAGAAGGTGGAGGTCGGCGACCACACGGTGTTCTTCGCCGACGTGGTGGGCCTGCCGGAGGTGGGCACGGACCGCCCCGGCCCCGCGATGGTGCGTTGGGGCGGGCGCTACCACTCGGTGAAGCCCTGAGCGTCGACCACGGTCGACGGCGGGCGGGGGCGGGCGGCCCCGCCCGCCGTTCGTTCACTCGGTGGCGACCAGGGCCCGGAAGTGGGCGGTCAGGTGCTCGGGGTCCGGAGTGAGACCGGTGATCAGCGCGAAGGCGTCACCGGCCTGGTGGACCGCCATCCCGCCGCCGTCCAGGGTCGCGCAACCGCGTTCGGTGGCGGCCGATAGCAACGCGGTGCGCAGCGGCCGGTAGACCACGTCGGCCACCCATACCCCGGGATGCAGAAGTCCCGGGTCCAGGGGCAGCCCGGGGTGGTCGGCCATCCCGGTGGGGGTGGCGTGGACCAACCCGTCGGCCTCGATCGGCCCGACCCGCAGGTCCGCCGGTTCCGTCGTCCCGACCTCCGCTTCGGGGAACACCCCGGACAGTCGTTCGACCAGGGCGGTCGCGTTCGCGGCCGACGTGTCCACCACGGTCAGTCGCCGGGTGCCGGTCCGCAGCAGGGCGTAGGCCACGGCCGCGCCGGCGCCCCCCGCCCCCAGCAGGACGACCCGCTCCCTGGGGGCTTGGGGAAGGCCGTGGCGCAGTGCCGTGGCGAACCCCGACCAGTCGGTGTTGTGCCCGACGGCCCCCTCCGACCCGAAGACCACGGTGTTCACCGCGCCCAGGGCGGCGGCCTCCGCGGAGAGACCGTCCAGGAAGGGCAACACCAGCCGTTTGCACGGGTGGGTGATGTTGAGCCCGTCGAACCCCAGGCGTCGCGCCGACTCCACCAGTTCGCCCACGGACTCCGGGGCCAGCCGCAACCGGTCGATGTCGATGGTCCGATAGACCAGACGGCGCCCGAGCCTGGCGGCCTCCCGTTCATGCATGGACGGGGTGAGCGAAGGCCCGATCCCCGCACCGATCAACCCGGCCAGGAAGGACCGCTCCCGCACGTCGTCGCTCATCCCCGTCAGCACCCGGCCTCCGACCGTTGCGCGGCCATGCGCACGGCGCTGTTGGCGGACCCGTACCCGTCGTATCCACCGATCCGCTGGACCACCTCGAAGAACAGGCGCCCGTCGACGGTGGCGGTGTAGAAGTGCCAGAACTCGCCGTCGTCGTCCCGATCGTAGAGGACGCCGTTCTCCCGCATGCGCTCACGCGTGTCGGGGCGCAGGTCGGTACGGCAGGCGAGGTCGTCGTAGTAGTTGTCGGGGATCGGCAGGGGCTCCACACCGGCGGCGCGCATCGTCTCGGCGACCGCGAAGACGTCGTCACAGGACAAGGCCAGGTGTTGGGCTCCCCCTTCGGCGCCGCCATCGGGTCCTCGCCCCAGGACCGACACGTTGAGGACCACACGCGGTCCCGTGCCCCGGCCGGCCAGGGCGCGGCTGCGCACCAGCCCGTCCGGCGCGGCCATCTCGACGTTCTCCTCGGGGGTCAGCCCGAACAGGGAACGGTAGAACAGCGATGCCTCGTCGAAGTGGTCGAACGGTTGGAACAGGCCGACGTGGTCGATGTGGGCCGCCCCGGAGGACGTCCCCTCGACCCGGTCATGGAGCGCGGGCGCCGAGAAGTCCGCGGTCCAGTCCGGCCCGCCCTCCCCCTCCGCGCAGAAGAACACCGCGGTGCCGTCCGGGGCGGCGACCGCGTGCAACTCCGACTCGGCCGGGTCCCGGCGACGGGGCAGCGCCGGGGCCAGCAGTCGACCGGCCCGCTCCACCGCCCCTTCCGGGTCGGGTACGGCCACGCCCAACGCGGTCACGGACGCCGCTCCGCCCCAGGTGTGCCCCAGCCTGGGATCGGTGGAGTTGAGCAGGACGCGCGCGTCACCGTGGCGCCACAGCTGGACGGGTTTGGAACGGTGGTCGTGGGTGTGCGCGAAGCCCAACGCCGACAGGATCGTGCGCACCCGCCCCGCCGACGCGGCCCCGGCGGCGACCTCCACGAACGCGTACCCGGAGGGACGGACGGGTGCGGGGAGGCGGGACGGCTCCACCTTCGGGCGCGGCCCATCCGGGTCGCGTCCCAGCGAGTCCTCCAACAGGGACAGCGAGCGCATGGCGTCGGCCGCGGTGCGCCGCGCGTCCGAGGCACGGAACACGTCGTTGAAGACCTCCAGGGACAGCGGTCCGGTGTACCCGGCGGCCAGGACGTGGTCGGTGAACGCGGTCAGGTCGAACCCGCCCTGCCCGGGGAAGCACCGATAATGCCTGCTCCACTGGAGCACGTCCATGGCCATCCGGGGGGCGTCCGCGAGCTGCAGGAAGAAGATCTTCTCCCCGGGGATGTCTCGGATCCCCGCCGGGTCGTCGTCCCTGGACAGGATGTGGAAGCTGTCCAGGCACACCCCCAGGGAAGGGTGGTCGGCCATCTCCACGATCCGCCAGGAGTGCGCGTACCGGTTCACCGCCCCACCCCAGGCCAGTGCCTCGTAGGCGACCCGGATCCCGTAGCGTTCGGCGGTCTCGGCCAGTCGCCGCAGCTGGGCGGCGGACCGGGCGTCGTCGTCCACGACGTCCGGTGAGGCGTTGGAGCAGACCAGGATGGTGTCCGCGCCCAGCTCCACCATGAGGGAGAACTTGGCCTCGGCGCGGCGCAGGTTCGCCTCCACCCGGTCATCGGCCACCCCCTCGAAGTCCCGGAACGGTTGGTACAGATCGGTCCCGAGGCCGAGCGACGCCACCAGGTCACGGATCTCGCGTGGCCTCAGCGGCGAGGAGATCAGGTCGTTCTCGAAGATCTCGACGCCGTCGAACCCGGCGCCGGCGGCGGCCCGGAGCTTCTCCTCCAGGGTTCCGCTCAACGAAACCGTGGCGATGGAACGCCTCATGGGTGTTCCCTGCCTTTCTTCTCGTGCTCGTGTACGGACCCCGCGGGTCAGGATCCGGCGTGCAGGGACTCGTAGAGCTCGTGCTGCTCGGCGTCGAGGTTGTCGGCGAAGTAGGCGCGGACCTGCTCACGGAAGGCGTCGACGTCCACGTCGTCGACGACCTCGATGGTGCCGTTGTCGGCCCAGTCCTGGACGATCTCGGCCTCGGCCTCCTCGACGCAGGCGCGGTTCTCCTCACGGACCTCACTGACCGACGTTTGCAGGGCGTCCTGCTGGGACTCGTCGAGCCCCTCCCAGTTCTCACCCGAGACGACGATCATCTGGGAGCCCACCTGGTGACCGGAGAGACTGATGTGGCTCTGGACCTCGTCGAAGCTGTCCGCGGACACGGTGGGGATCGGGTTCTCCTGGCCGTCCGCGGTGCCCTGTTGCAGGGCGAGGTAGACCTCCTCGAACGCGACGGTGGTGGGCGTGGCCCCCATGGCCTCGGCGTTGGCCAGGTAGATCGGGGAGTCGGGGAAGCGCATCCTCAGTCCGTCGAGGTCGTCGGGGGTGCGGATCGGCTGGTTGGCGGTGAAGTGACGGTCGCCGAAGTACCAGACGTCGAGGATCTTGACCCCGGTGGTCTCCTCGAAGTCGCTCTTGAGCGCGGTGGAGTCCTCGGAGTCGAAGTAGTCGAACATCTGGTCGACGTCGTCGAAGGCGTAGGCGGCGTCCAGAATGCCGATGGGCTCGTGGGCCGAGCCGAGCGCGGCCGAACCCTGCACGTCCATGTCGATGTCGCCCGACATCACGGACGCGAACGTCTCGGTGTTGTCGCCGAGTTGGCTGTTGGGGAAGGTGTCGACGGCGAGCCCGACCCCGGCCTCCTCGACGCGTTCGGCGACCAGGTCGATGCCGCAGCGGGTATGGGGGTGATCGTTCGTGTAGCTGTTGGCGAAGGACAGGGTGACGTCGGCGTCGGAGTCGCCGGAGCCGCCGCAGGCGGTAAGACCGAGGGCGAGGGCCGGAACGAGGACGGTCCAGCGGTGGGGGTGTCGCATGGGGTACTCCCTGGTTTCGGTGTGCGGGGTCAAAGGCCCAGGTACCTGGGCAGGAACAGGACGAGGTCCGGGGCGACGGTGAGCAGGCCCAGCACCACCAGCAGCGGGACGAGGAAGGGCCCGGTACCGCGGAAGACCTCGTGCATCGGAGTGCGGGTGGCCGAGCCCAGGACGAACAGGACCCCGCCGATCGGTGGTGTGAGCAGGCCGATCATGAGGTTGACGATGACGATCACCCCGAAGTGGACGGGGTCCACGCCGAACTGCACGGCGATGGGCAGCAGCACGGGCACGGTGATCATCAGGGCGGCGATGGGTTCCAGCACGGTGCCGATGAGGATGAGCACCACGTTGACCAGGACGAGGAAGACGATCGGGTTCTCGGTGAGGCCCAGGAGGAAGGACGCGATGTCCTGCGGGACGCGTTCACGCGCCAAGACCCAGCCGAGCAGACCCGACGCCGCCAGGACGATCGCGATCGACGCGGTCGTCGTGGCGGTCTCCACGATGATCCGCCACAGCGAGCGCGGGTCGAGCCGTCGGTAGAGGAAGCCGAGGGCCAGCACGTAGGCGGCACCGACGGCGGCGGCCTCGGTCGGGGTGAAGAAGCCGCCCAGGATGCCGCCGAGCAGGATCACCGGGGCGCCCAGCGGCCCGATGACCCTCAGGGTGGCGGTGCGCGCCTCGGCGAAGGTGGGTTTCTCCCCCACCAGTTCGGGGCGTTTGCGCCCCCACAGGTAGACGGCCAGGGCCAGCCCCGCCGCCACGAGGAAGGCGGGCACGACCGCGGCCGCGAACAGCGCCGCGGTGGAGACCGCCGCCACCGAGGCGTAGACGATCGCCGGAATGCTGGGCGGCATGATCGGGCTGATCAGACTGGAGGCCGCGGTGAGTCCGAGGGCGAAGCGGCGCGAGTAGCCGCGCTCGGTCATCGCGGGCACCTGCATCTTGCCCATGCCGGCGACGTCGGCGAGCGCGGTGCCGCTGACCCAGGAGAACCCGACGCTGACACCGATGTTGACGTAGCCGAGCCCGGCGCGCACCCGACCCAGGAGGACCTGGGCGAAGGCGAAGATGCGATCGGCGATGCCGGTGTGGTTGGCGGCGACGCCGACCATGATGAACAGGGGGATGGCGAGCAGGGGGAAGCTGTTGATCTCCTGTGCCGCGGTGCGCAGGGCCAGGCCACTGGACTGTCCGGTGGAGGCCATGTACACCAGGCAGGGCGCGAGGATGGCGAAGGCGATCGGGACGCGCACCGCCAGCAGCACGACGATCCCCAGGAGGACGAGTCCGGCGCTCATCGGGTGGGCTCCTCGGGGGTGTCGGCGGGTGCGGTCGGGGGCACTTCGGGTTCGGGCGGTCCGGGAAGGAGGACCGCGTTGAGCAGGGCGCGCAGCGCGGCCAGGGCCAGTCCGACCATCGGGATGACGTACGTCCAGGTCAGCGGGATTTCGAGGACCGGGGTGGTCTGGGGTGAGGGCCCGAAGACCTGGTCGGCGGCGCCCAGGGCGAAGGAGAAGCAGGTGGCGGCCACGACGAGGTTGGCCAGGATCCACACCGCGCGCATCACCCACCCCTTGGCGACGAAGTCGACGAGCTTGAGGGTGATGTGGTCGTCGCGGCCCACCAGGTATCCGGCCAGGGAGAAGGCCAGCCACACCAACCCGAAACGGGCGAGTTCGCCGACCCAGACCCAGCCGTCCATCGGCAGGTGGCGTTGGGACGCCTGGACGAGCATCAACGCGAAGATCATGAGGAGCAGGAGGCCACCGACGAGCAGCTCGGCGGCCTCCAGCCACCGAATCGTCGCCGGACGCGAGTGGGGTGGCTCGCCTCCGTCGTTCCTGAGGGGGTCGGTCATCCGGAAGGCTCCAGTCCCAACGTCGGAGGGGCGCATCAGCACAGGTCAGACCCCTGAGTGACCGGGGTCTCATTTCGTTTTCGTGAACTCTAGGTTTCCTCCGAGAGGAATGGCAAGCGATTGCCAAAAGTTGCCATCGGCCCTACAAATGGGGACATGAGTCCCGCCAAGCGCAGCACCGTCTACGACGTCGCGGCGGAGGCCGGGGTAGCCGCCTCCACGGTCTCCCGCGCCTTCAGCAACCCGCGGCGGGTCAACGCCGCCACCCGCGAGCACGTCCTCACCGTCGCCGAACGGCTCGGTTACCGGCCCAACCCCCTGGCCAGCGCGTTGCAGTCGGGGCGTACCGCCACCGTCGCGCTGTTGGTCCCCGACATCACCAACCCGCACTTCTTCGGCACCATCCGAGGCGCGGAGCGGCGGGCCAACGCCTCGGGGCTGACCTTCATACTCAGCAACACCGAGGAGTCCGGCGACAATGAACGCCGCCAGATCGAACGTCTGGAACTCTCGGTGGACGGGTTCGTGCTGGCGGCGGGCCGCATGAGCGAGCGGACCACGGTGGAACTGGCCCGGGAGCACAACCTGGCCCTGGTCAACCGGCGGATCGAGGGGCTGCCCGGCGCGACCGTGGACGACGGGTCCGGCAGCCGACAGATCGTGGAACACCTGGCCTCGCTCGGGCACCGATCCCTGGTCTACCTCAGCGGACCCAAGGAGTCCTGGCACGCGGCCGAACGGTGGCGGGCGCTGAGCGCGATGGCGGGCCGGCGTGGGCTGCGCGCCACCCGCCTGGGCCCGTTCTCACCCAGGATGGAGAGCGGGGCGGCCGCCGCCGACGCGGCCCTGGTGGACGGAGCGACCGCGTTGGTGGCGCACAACGACCTGCTCGCCATCGGTGTGCTGCGACGGCTGGCCGAACGGGGCCTGGACGTGCCGCGCGAACGCAGTGTGGTGGGCTACGACGACATCTTCGGCGCCGACCTTTGCGTGCCGGCGCTCACGACACTGGCGGGACCGCACGAGGAGGCGGGCCGCATGGCGGTGGAACTGCTGTTGGAGCGGGTCACCCGGCCGGGCACCCCGCCCCGACAGGTGGTACTGCCCGCGCACCTGGTGGTACGCGGCTCCACTGGACCGGCCCCGGGGTGAGGACTCAGGCCAGGCCCTGCTCCCGCAGCCACTCCTGGGCGACGTCGGCCGCGTTCTCGTTGTCGACGACGATCCGCTTGTTGAGCTCGGTCAGCTCCTCGGTGGTGAGGGTGCCCGACACCTCGTCGATGATCCCCCGGGCGGTCTCGTCGACCTGCTCGGAGTTGATCAGCGGGGTGACGTTCTGCGCGCCGAAGAGGTTCTCGGGGTCCTCCAGGACCACGAACCCCTCCTCCACGATCTGCGGATCGGTGGTGAACAGGTTGGCGGCCTGGATGTCGTCGTCGGTGAGCGCCTTGGTGAGCAGGGCGACCTCCAGCGAACGGAACTCGCCGAACTCCACCCCGTACACCGATTCCAGGCCCATGACCCCCTGCTGTCGGGTCTCGAACTCCGGCGGCCCGCCCAGCACCAACTCGTCCGCCACGTCGGCGAGATCGGGGAGGGCCGCCAGGTCGTACTCGTCCGCGATCTCCCGGGTGACGGTCACCGAGTCCTTGTTCTCCGCCTCGGAGGAGGCCAGGATCTCCAGGCCCTCGGGCAGAGCCTCCTCCAGCAGGGTGTTGGTCTCCTCCGAGTCGGCGCTGGGCGCCTCGTCGTCCAGGTAGGCCAGGATCGCGCCGTTGTACTCGGGGAAGAGCGAGAGCGCCCCCGCCTCGATCTGGTCGTAGTACACCTCGCGGCTGCCGATGTTGAGCTGGTAGTCCACCGGCACCCCCTCGGCCTCCAGCGCACGACCGTAGACCTCGGCGAGCAGGGTGCTCTCGGGGAAGTCCGCGGACCCGACGACGATGGCGTCACCGCCCTCGCCGCCCTCGGCGTCACCACCCTCCTCGAAGGGATCGCTGCCACCGCAAGCGCTCAGGAGAAGCACGAGGGGGAGCCCGGTCAGGGCGAGTTTCTTGCTCATGTCAGATGCCTCTTTTCGGATCAGCGTTCGGCGGCGGCCTCGGCCCGCAACCCCGGGGCGACGAGGAGACGCCGCAGCCCGGCGAACAGGAGTGTGGTGACCACGGCCAACCCCACCACCAGGACGGAGCCGCCCAGCAGCATGGAAAGGTCTTGGCGGGCCTGCCCGTCCACGATGTAGCGGCCCAGACCGCCCACGCCCACGTAGGCGGCGATGGTGGCCGTGGCGACGACCTGCACGGCCGCGGTGCGCATCCCCAGGAGGATGAGGGGGGTCGCCACCGGCAGTTCGAGTTTGAACAGGACCTCGCGACCGCGCATGCCCATGCCCATGGCGGCGTCCCTCAGCCGGGGGTCCACCCCCCGCACCCCCTCGTGGGTGTTGACGAGGATGGGCGGGACGGCGAGGGCGACCAGCGCGCACACCACCGGGACCAGACCGATCCCGGCCAGCAGCACGATGAGGAACAGCACGCCGATGGTGGGCAGGGCGCGGGCGAAGTTGGCGAGGCTGGTGGTGAGGAACCCGCCGACGCCGGTGTGCCCTGTGAACAGCCCCACCGGTACGGCGATGGCGGTGGAAAGCAGCAGCCCGAGCAGCGAATAGTAGACGTGTTCACCGAGTCGCACGGGGATGCCGGCGGACCCGGTCCACTGGGCGGGGTCGCTGAACCACTCGACCAACAGGGTCAGGACGTTCACGGCGACTCCCTGTGGTCGGAAACGGTGCCGGAGCCGACCGCGGCGTCGCCGCCGGCGGCCGCCGCCTCGGCGCGGGCCGCCCGCTTGCGGGCGAGCCGACCCTTGCCGGCGTGCGCCCACGGGGTGAGCAACCGCTGGGCGATGACCAGGACCGCGTCGGTGACCAGCGCGAGCGCCACCGTGAGGACGATGCCCACGACGATGGGGGCGTCGAACTGGCGGCGGAAACCCTCACTGACGATCAGCTGTCCCAGCCCGCCCAGTCCCACCAGGGAGGCGACGCTGACCATGCTGATGGTGGCCACGGAGGCCACCCGCAACCCGGCGATGATCACCGGGACCGCCACCGGCACCTCCACGAACACCAGACGACGCAACGGTCCGAAACCCATGGCGACGGCGGCCTGGCGCACGTGCTCGGGTACCTGACGCAGCCCGTCCACCACGTTGGGCAGCAGGATCACCAGGGTGTACAGGGCCAGCGGGATGATCGCCGTCCAGTCGCTGAACCCGGTGTAGGGCAGCATCAGGAAGAACAGGGCGATGGAGGGCACCGAGTACAGGACGTTCACCCCGGTGAGCACCGGCGGGTAGACCGGTCTCCAACGCACACAGGCCAGGCCCAGCGGCAGCGCGATGGCCAGGCCGATGAGGATGGACACGTACGACAGACGCATGTGCTCCAGCAACCGGGCCAGGATGCCGCGGTCCGGCTCTCCCGGATGGCTCCAGTCGGCGACCGCCCAATCGACGATCCCGCCGACCCAGTCGTAGGCCGCGATCATTCGCTCACCGACCAGATCGCGGTGCCCAGGTCGTCCTGGGAGACCACGCCCAGGACCGCCCCATCGGTGTCCACGCCCACCGCCCGACCGGCGGGCGAGAGGACCGCGGCGTCCAGCGCGGCGCGCAGGGAGTCGGTGGCGACGTTGAAGATGTGCCCGTAGGGCGTGAGCCCCAACGACCCCAGGGTGACCCCGGCCGGGGATTCGTTGAGCTGACGCGCGCTCACCCAGCCCAGGGGCGAGCGCCCCTCGTCCACCACCAGTGCCCAGGGTTCACCGTCGGAGACGACGGCGTCACGGGCCCGTTCCACCCGGTCCTCGGCGTCGAAGACCACGTCCTGGCGCAGTGTGAGAGAGCCGGCGGGGAAGAAGGACAGGCGACGCACCCCGCGGTCGTAACCGACGAACGACTCCACGAAGTCGTCGACCGGTTCGGCGAGGAGCCGCTCGGGGGTGTCGTACTGGGCGAGCGTCCCACCAGGGCGGAAGACGGCGATCCGATCTCCCAGACGCACGGCCTCGTCGATGTCGTGGGTGACGAACACGATCGTCTTGTGCAGTTCCTGCTGCAACCGCAGCAGTTCGTCCTGCAGGCTCGTGCGCACCACCGGGTCGACCGCGCTGAAGGGTTCGTCCATGAGCAGCACCGGTGGGTCGGCGGCCAGCGCGCGGGCGACCCCCACCCTTTGCTGTTGGCCGCCGGAGAGCTGGTGGGGATAGCGCTTGGCCTGGGAGCGTTCGAGCCCGACCAGTTCCATGAGCTCGGTCGCCCTGGCCCTGGCCTTGGAGCGGCGCCAACCCAGCAGCAACGGGACGGTGGCGATGTTGTCCAGGATGGTGCGATGCGGGAAGAGCCCGGCCTGTTGGATGACGTAGCCGATGGACCGGCGCAGCTTCGCGGGGTCCTGTTGACGAATGTCCACGTCGTCGACCCGGATGGTCCCCCTGGTGGGTTCGACCATGCGGTTGATCATCCGCAGCGAGGTGGTCTTGCCGCTGCCGGAAGGACCGACGAAGACCGTGGTCCGTCCGGTCTCCAGGGTCAGATCCAGCTCATCGACGGCGACGGTGCCGTCGGGGTAGATCTTGGCGGCGCCCTCGAACGTGATCATGGGCTCTCCTTCGGGGGCGGGGCGATGCCGACCGGCGGCGGTGCCGGGGGGGCGGCGGCCGGTCCGAGACCGTAGCGACGTTACCCGAGCACACTGTGGACAAACCGCTGCGACGCGGCCCGTGACCGAATCGCGCCCGTGTCCTCCATCTCCCGTTTCGGTGGTCAGCCCGCGTTCCGGGCGGCCCATCGGGCGAGCTGGTGGAGGTCGTCGGCGATCACGTCGGCTCGTCGCGCCCGCGGGTCGGCCGCGTGCCGGTAGCCGTAGATGCCCCGGCGCAGCAGGGCCGTGCTCATGCCGGCCGCCCGCGCCGGCAGCACGTCGTTGTCGACCCTGTCGCCGACGTAGAGGATCTCGCTCGGCGCGATGTCGGGGACGTTCTCGCGCACCAGGTCCAGGGTGCGGTCGAAGAACTCGGGGTGGGGCTTGGCCACGCCCCAAACGTCGGAGATGCCGATGCCGTCCACCGGCAGGTCCATCGCCGCCAGCGCCGCACCGGCCTCGACCGGCTGGTTGCCCGCGATGACCAGGCCCAGCCCGGCCTCGCGCATGGTGTCGAGGGCCGGGCGTACGTCCGGGTACAGGTCGCCCTCACCGAAGTGCTCGCGTTCGCCCTCGGGGTCCTCCTCGCGCCATCGGGCGCTCTCGGCCGCCAGGTCGAATCCTGGGACCAGCAGACGGAAACCGTCCGTGAGGGTGCCCCCGGAGGCGATGACGCCGCCGATGGTGCCGAAGAAAGCCATGTGCGGAACCCCGAAACGGTCCGCCCAGCGCGCGAAGATGCGCGTCTCGTCGATCAGGGTCTCGCCGACGTCGAACACCACAGTACGAATTGCCACGATCAGGGAGTGTACCCAGAACGGGACCTAGGCCTGGCCGGGCGGGCGCAGGACGGCGAAGGCGTCGGTCACCTCCATCTCGCGGGTCCGGAACCGGAACAACGCCGCCGGACGGCCGCCCGAACGACCCGACGGCACCGAACGCCCCGTCTCCTCGATCTGCCCTCGGCGCAGCAACACCCGGCGCAGGTTGGTGGCGGCCACGTCGTGGCCGAGCGCGGCCCGGTAGTAGCCGGACAGCTCCGACATGGTGAACTCGGGTGGAGCCAACGCGAAACCGACGTTGGTGTAGCCGAGCTTGGAGCGCAGGCGCCGCCGCCCCGAACGCACGATCGAAGCGTGGTCGAAGGCCATCGGGGGCAGGCCGGAGGCCGGATGCCAGTCGGTGTCGTCGGGCACGACCGGGTCGATGTCCGCGGGGACCAGACCCAGGTAGGCGGTGGCCAGCGTGCGCCGCTGCGGGTCGCGTCGGGGTTCGCTGCGCGTCTCCAGTTGTTCGAGGTGACTCAGGTCACGAACGTCGACCTTCTGGGCGAGTTGTCGTCGGATCGAGGCGCCCAGGTCCTCCTCCGCTCCGAGTCTGCCCCCGGGCAGGGCCCACTCCCCCTCACAGGGCGGTAGGGCCCGTCGCCACAGCAGGACGCACACTTCGCCCGCGCGGATCTGGAGGACGACCGCTAGCGCCTCGTGCGCCGAGAGCGTGGCCTGTCCGTTTACCTCCGAGATATCCACCCTGTCCCTTCCGTTCTCGGTCATGTTAAGCTGCAACAGGTTTGTGCCTGCCAGACGAAAACCTGGTATCCACACCGCCCTCCCACGGCACGGCGCCCGCACGCCGAGCCCACAGCCTCGAGGAAGTAGTAGGACATGGCAACGGTCACCGCGACGGCGGACACCATGACCAGGCAGGAATGGGCCGCCGAGGTCCGCCGCCTGGCGGAGGAGCGCGACGCTGTCATCCTCGCGCACAACTACCAGCGCCCTGAAATCCAGGACGTGGCCCACCACACCGGTGACTCACTGGCCCTGTCCCGCCTCGCGGCGAGCGTCGACGCGAGCACCATCGTGTTCTGCGGCGTGCACTTCATGGCCGAGACCGCCAAGATCCTCGCGCCGGAGAAGACCATCCTGCTGCCCGACCCCAACGCGGGCTGCTCGCTGGCCGACACCATCACCGCCGAGGACGTGCGGAACTGGAAGGCCCAGCACCCGGGCGCGGTCGTGGTCGCCTACGTCAACACCACCGCGGCGGTCAAGGCCGAGACCGACATCTGCTGTACCTCCTCCAACGCCGCCGACGTCATCAGGTCCATCCCGGAGGATCGGGAGATCCTCTTCCTCCCCGACCAGTTCCTGGGCGCCCACGTCAAGCGGGTCACCGGTCGCGACAACATCCACGTGTGGATGGGCGAGTGCCACGTGCACGCCGGTATCGACGGTCACACCCTGCGCGAACGCGTGGCGGCCGAGCCCGACGCCGAGGTCTACGTGCACCCCGAGTGCGGCTGCGCGACCTCCGCCCTCTACCTGGTCGGTAGCGGCGCCGTCCCCGAGGACCGGGTCAAGGTCCTGTCCACCGGCGGCATGCTCACCGCCGCGGAGAACACCAGCGCCGCCAAGGTCCTCATCGCCACCGAGACCGGCATGCTGCACCAGCTGCGCAACGTCAACTCGAACACGGAGTTCGAGGCGGTCAACTCCCGCGCCGAGTGCCATTACATGAAGATGATCGACGCGGACAAGCTGCTGAACTCGTTGCGCCACGGCACCACCGAGATCACGGTCGACCCCGAGACCTCCGAGCGCGCCCGCCGTTCGGTGGAACGCATGGTCGCGATCGGTCAGCCCTCGCGCGGCGGAGAGTGAGGACACACCCGCCCCCACGGGTCGGGTAACAGAAGTCTCACCTTCAGGACACAGCTGATCGATTCCCGCACGCCACGGTTCTCCCCTCGCTACCGTCACCACAGACAGCGGGGGGGGAATCGTGACCAGAGGTAACGAAAGAGACGAAGCGGCGGCACCGGTCGAGGAGCTCCACGACGCATACGCGCAGGCGCTCTACCGATACGCGTGGTCCCTGCTCGGTGGTGGCACCCCGGGCGATCCGGAGGACCCCGTCACCGAGGCCGTCCACGAAGGGCTCGTCGCCGGAGTGGTACTGGAGAGGAAGCTCCGCGACCCGGCCGATCGCGGCCCCTGGCTCTACGCCCTGGTGCGCGCCGCCTGCCAACGCCGCGGCTTCGCGCACACCTGTCCCTACACTCGGCTGGCCACCGTGCCCGCCGAGACCCCGGTCGCGCGCATGTTCTCCCGGTTGCCCGCCAGCCACCGCGAACTCGTCGAGCTGAACCTGCGCCACGCGCTGCCCTCCTCCGCGGTCGCCCGAGTACTCGGACTCGAACCGCGGATCTGTGACGAACTGTCCCGTTCGGCGATCCGTCGCGCCGCGGAGGGCCTGAACCGACTGCCCGGGCAGGACGATTCGGAGGACTCCGAGGAGAGCGCGACCCCCAACCGGCGCGACCAGATCCAACAGGTCTCCTCCGCGCTGGCCCTGCTCCGCCCGCCCGGGGCCCCGCCCGGACTACGCGAACGCGTCGTGCACACCTGCCTGGCCCCCGAGGCCGCCGAGGAACGCAAGCGGATCGCCGCCGCCTTGCAACCGCTCACCGAGGACGGTTACCCGGTCCACCGCGCCCGCGTCACCGGCGTCTTCGCGATCGAGGACGAGGGCGAGGAGGTGGACGAGACCCTGGTCCAGGCACCCCCCATCACTCCGCGTCCCCTGCCCGACGATCGGATCACCACCCGGGACCAACCGCTCCACGAGAACACGCGCGCGCCGCTGCCCACACCCGAGCGCAGGCGCTGGCCGCTGCCGGCCGTCTCCGGGCTGGCCACGGTGGCGGTGGCCCTGGGGTTGTGGTGGTGGGCCGGCATGGCGGGCGCTCCCCCGACCACGATCGACGCCGGCCCCGCCGAGACCGGCCGCGGCCACGACGGTTCCAAGGTGGAGACGGTCTCCACCGCCTCCGAGAACAAGCCCGGTGTCGACCCCTCGCCCGAGGTCGAGTCCACTCCCTCGGCTCCCTCCCCGGAGTCGACCACGGGCACCGCACCGGAATCGAACGGCCCCGAGGGCCCCGCCGATCCCGAGGACGGTCAAGGGCCCGAGGACGACCCTGGGCGGGATCCCGAACCGGAACCCGGCCACCCCGAGGCCCCGGAGGACGAGGACGACACCGCTCCGCCGGCGCCGCCCGCGGACGACGAGGCCCCCGAGGAGGAACCCGAGGGCGAGGAGCCGGGCGGTGGCTCCACAGGCCTGCTCGGTGGGCTGTTCGGGCTGTTCTTCGGCGAGGAGTGACCCGGGCGAGGATCAGAAGGAGACGAGGAGGCGTTCGGCGGTCACGTGCAGTCGCCGTTCGACCTCTTCCACGTCGCGCCGGCCCTTGAGCACCTCCACCAGCTCGAAGATCCACACGCTGGTCAGCGATCCGGCCAGGACGTACTCGATACCGTCCCGGTCCACCTCGTCCACGGAGGTGGTCTCCTCCACGGTGTCGGCGGGACGGGCCGCGACGAGGTTGCCGGTGGCCACCCGCCACACCAGGTCGGTGATGCGCACGTCCAGCTCGATCTTGACCTCGGCCATGATCAGCGAACGCACCAGCGCGTCGGCCAGCTCGGGCTCTCGCATGAGTCCGCGGGTGGCGCGCAACAGCACGTCGACGGCACGCCCCGCGGCGGTGTCGGCGGTGGGCGGCCGGCGGACGATACCGCCCTCCAGCAGGTCCAGCTCCTCGGTGACCACGGCCACGACCAGGTCCATCTTCGAGGGGAAGTAGCGATAGAGGGTGCCAAGGGCGACCCCGGCGCGCTCGGCCACCGAGCGCATCTGCATCGCCTCGACGCCGCCACGCACCGCCAGGGCGGCCGCGGTCTGGACGATACGTCGGCGACGCTGTGTCTGATTCCGCGTCATCGTTCCGATCGGTGCCTGCACCGCCACTGGGTCTCTCCCCTTCGTCATCGGTCCACCGCGAACGCGGTGGCCGAGAGCCGCCTCAAGGCCGGCGTGAGATCGCCGACCGTCATGAGAACACGTTATCTAACGCTTTCCCTCTCAGGCAGCCGTTCGAACCCATGATCCGCACCTCATCGCCCGACGTGGCAGAGGTAATACGAGATCGTGGTAGAGATTTTCGGGTCGATCGCCCGGCCAGGTAGAATATGTTCTACTTCGTCGAACACCTAGAGGCTGGACCGCAATCGTCCGGCTTTGGTCGCACTCCGCCCAAAAGTCCCAAGACCCCCTTCCCTAGAATCGAATGTGATTCGGTTTCCAGCGGAAAGGCCGTCCCACAATGCGCGAGGTTCCCCCGGTCGAGGACCTGGGCGAGGGGCTCTGGAGCATCCCGGTGCCCGTCCCCCACAACCCGATCGGCTTCACCTACGTCTACGTGCTCTCGACAACCGGTGGCCCCGTCCTCATCGACACCGGTTGGAACCACGACGACTCCTGGTCGGCCCTGGTCGACGGCCTGGCCCTGGCCGGTCACCGCGTCGACCAGGTCCGGGGCGCCGTCATCACCCACTTCCACGCGGACCACTCCGGCCTGACCGGCCGCCTACGCGAAGCCTCCGACGCCTGGATCGCCATGCACCCCCGGGACATCGCCATCCTGGCCAGGCAGGCGGGACACGGCCAGGAGGAAAGGGCCGCCACGATGATCGCGCAGATGACCCGCGCCGGGTTCCCCACCGAGGACATCGACGCCTTCCGCGCCTCCCCCACCGTCTTCCAGTCTCCCGCCACCCCCGACCTGGCCCTCCAGGACGGCGAGCGGGTCGACACGCCCGGCTCGGACCTGCGCGCCGTGTGGACACCCGGCCACACCCCCGGCCACCTGTGCCTGCACTTGGCCGACCGGGGCCTGCTGTTCACCGGCGACCACGTCCTGCCGCGCATCACCCCGCACGTGGGCCAGTTCCCCCTCGACGCCCCCGAGGGCGACCCACTCGGCGACTTCCTGGCCTCCCAGGCCCGCACCGGACGCCTGCCCGACGCCGAGCGACTGCTATGCCTTCCCTCACACGAGGAGCGCTTCACCGGGCTGCCCGAGCGCACACGAGCGATCACCGACCACCACGAGGAACGCCTGACCCGGATGGCGGAACTGCTCGACCGCGGCCCCACCACCCTGTGGGAACTCACCTCCGGCCTGGAGTGGCGGCGCCCCTGGGAGGACATGCGGATCCTGGCCCGGCACATGGCCGCCTCCGAGACCGCCGCGCACCTTCGCACCCTGGAGGAGCGCGGTCTGGCCAAGCGGGACGGTTCGACGGAGCTCCCCCGGTGGGCCACCACCACCTGAATCGACCACCCGGAATAGGATCCCCCTAGCCGAAGCCCGGCGCCGACCCCGAGTGAACTCGCGAGTAACATATGGGGGCGCCCAAACGGACCCGACGGCGGCCAAGGACGAACGGCGACTACCGGGCACGCGACCCAACGAAGAGGTGGACTCTTGACCCAGTCGGGCACAAGCACGGGACCGACCCCAAAGCCGTCCGGCGAACGCCGCCCCCTACGCGTCGCCCTCCTGTCGTACCGGAGCAAACAGCACGTGGGCGGACAGGGCGTCTACGTACGCCACCTGTCGCGCGAACTCGCCGCGCTCGGGCACCAGGTCACCGTCTTCTCCGGCCAGCCCTACCCGGTCCTGGACGAGGGCGTCACCCTGGAGAAACTCCCCTCCCTCGACCTGTACAACGACGCGAACCCCTTCGTCGCCCCACCCCTGCGCCAATGGCGCGACTGGATCGACGTCCTGGAGGTCGCCACCATGTGGACCGCCGGGTTCCCCGAACCGCTCACCTACTCGCTGCGCGCCAACCGCGAACTCCGCCGCCGCCTCGACGAGTTCGACGTCGTCCACGACAACCAGACCCTCGGCTGGGGCCTGCTCGGCATCAAGTCCGCCGGACTGCCCCTGGTCACCACCATCCACCACCCCATCAGCGTCGACCGCCGCATCGAGATCGCCGAGGCCAAGGGCCTACAGAAGCTCTCCAAGCGACGCTGGTACGGATTCGTGAAGATGCAGGCCCGCGTCGCCCGCCGCCTGGACCCCATCCTCGTACCCTCCCAGTCCTCCGCCGACGACATCACCCGTGAGTTCGGAGTCGACCCCACCGCCATGGAGGTCACCCCGCTGGGCGTGGACACCCGCTACTTCCACCCGCGCCCCGACGTGGAACGCACCCCCGGCCGCATCGTGTGCACCGCCAGCGCCGACAGCCCCCTCAAGGGCGTCACCGTCCTGCTGCGCGCCGCCGCCAAACTCGCCACCGAACGCGACGTCACCCTGACCATCGTCAGCAAGCCCCGGCCCGGCGGCCCCACCGACCGCCTCGTCGACGAACTCGGCCTGCGCGACCGCATCGAGTTCGTCAGCGGCATCGACGACGAGGAACTGGGCCGCCTCATCGCCGGCGCGCAGGTCGCCGTCGTCCCCTCCTTCTACGAGGGCTTCTCCCTGCCCGCCGTCGAGGCCATGGCCTGCGGCACCCCGCTCATCGCCAGCCACGCCGGCGCCCTGCCCGAGGTCGTCGGCACCGACGGCGACGCCGGCCGCCTCATCCCCCCGGGCGACCCCGACCTCCTCGCCGCCGAACTCGCCTCCCTGTTCGACGACGACGCCGAACGTGAGCGCATGAGCGCCGCCGCCTGGCGCCGCGTCCAGGAACGGTTCACCTGGAAGGCCGTCGCCGAGCTCACCGCGCAGCGCTACGCCTCCACCATCACCGCCGTCAAGGGGACCACCCCCGACGGGGACCACCGCCCCGCGCCCGTGCGGGCCCGCGCGAACGGCGCCTGACCCGCAGCACCATCCCTAGGGAGCCTCCACTGATCACCGTCGACTTCAACCTGTTCCCCGTCGGCCCGGGCCACCGCGTTCTCGACCTGGGATGTGGCGGCGGCCGCCACGCCTTCGAGATCTACCGCCGCGGCGCCGACGTGGTCGCCTTCGACCAGAACGTCGACGACCTCGCCGAGGTCGAGACCATGTTCGCCGCCATGGCCCACGAAGGTGAGGCGCCCGCCTCCGCCAAGGCCGAGACCGTCAAGGGCGACGCCCTCGACATGCCCTTCGACAACGACTCCTTCGACCGTGTCGTCGCCGCCGAGATCTTCGAGCACCTGCCGCACGACACCGCCGCCATGAAGGAGCTGTACCGGGTTCTCAGGCCCGGCGGCATCGCGGCCATCACCGTGCCCAGCTTCCTGCCCGAACGCATCTGCTGGGCGCTCTCGGAGGAGTACCACACCAACGAGGGCGGCCACATCCGCATCTACACCCGCGCCGAACTGGAGGCCAAGCTCAAGGCCACCGGATTCGAGATCGGCCCGCACCACCACGCGCACGCCCTCCACGCCCCCTACTGGTGGATCAAGTGCGCCGTGGGCACCGACAACAACGACCACCCGGCGGCCAAGGCCTACCACGACCTGCTCGTCTGGGACATGCTCCAGGCCCCCAAGGTGACCCGGATCGCGGAGAGACTCCTCAACCCGGTCATCGGCAAGAGCGTCATCGTGTACGTTCGCAAGCCGATCACGACCGACGTGTCCGACTGATGGCCTCCGCACCCGCGCCCAGCGACCCCGACGCCCTGCACCTGCCCGGAGTCCTCAGCACCGAACAGCTGTACCGGTCCACCGACTACCTCGTACGCGCCCAGGAGCCCGACGGCGCCATCCCCTGGTTCCCCGGCGGTCACGCCGACGTGTGGGACCACGTGGAGTGCGCCATGGCCCTGACCGTGACCGGGCTGACCGTGCCCGAACACGCCGAGGCCGCCCGACGCGCCTACCGATGGTTGTCGAAGAGCCGCCATCCAGGCGGCGGTTGGCCCGCCAAGTTCCGGCAGGGAACGCCCGTCACGAGTCTGCGCGAGGCCAACCACGCCGCCTATCCGGCCGTGGGTGTGTTCCACCACCTGCTCACCACCGGCGACACCGTGTTCGCCGAGGAACTGTGGCCGACCGTCGAGAGCGGGTTGGAGTTCGTACTGACGCTGCGCGGCGACCACGGGGAGATCCTGTGGGCGCGGGGCGAGGACGGAACGCCCGGCGACCACGCCCTGCTCACGGTCTGCTCCAGCGTGCACCACGCGCTGCGCTGCGGCGCCGCGCTGGGCGCCCGGCTGGGCAGGGAACGCCCTGGATGGGAGGCCGCCGCCGACCGGCTCGCCGTCCTCATCAACGACCGTGAGGAGCTGTTCGCCGACCGCTCCCGCTTCTCGATGGACTGGTTCTACCCGATCCTGGGCGGAGCGGTCCGCGGTGAGGACGCCAAGGCCCGCGTCGCGGAGCGCTGGGACACCTTCGTCGTGCCCGGCCTGGGTGTGCGCTGCGTGAGCGACCAGCCGTGGGTGACCGCGGCGGAGTCCTCCGAGCTGGTGCTCACGCTGACCGCCATGGGCGAGACCGACGCCGCGATACGCATCCTGCGGGAGATCCAGCACCTGCGCGACCCCGACGACGGCGTCTACTGGACCGGCTACCAGTTCGCCGAACAGGTGCGCTGGCCGGTCGAACGCAGCACCTGGACGACCGCCGCGGTCGTGCTGGCCGTGGACGCGCTCACCCGCACCACGCCCGGTTCCCGGGTGTTCCTGCACAGCTGGGACACCGAGCCGGTGGTGACCTGAGGATCCACCCCTCCCACACGGCGGAGAGGGCCCCGTACCGATGCGGTACAGGGCCCTCTTCCCGTGAGAGCGCTAGCCGTCTTCACTACGGGTCGACGGTGGCATCTCCGGGATTCCCGGCTGCTCCGGGACGCCCGGCTCCTCCGGCTCCTCCGGAATCTCGGGGATCTCCGGTTCCTCCGGGATCTCCGGAATCTCGGGTTCCGGCGGTTCCTGAGGCTCCTGGGGCTCCTGAGGTTCCTGCGGTTCCTGAGGCTCCTGAGGTTCCTGGGTGGCCGGATCCGGCGCCCAGTTCTCCGTGGTGCCATCGAACGCCGGGTCCGGGAACGAACCGCGCTCGTACCCCTCCATCGCGCGGGTCATGTACGAGTTCCACATCGAGGCCGGCAGACCACCACCGGAGATGTTGTGCCCCGGGATGCTGAAGCTCTCGTTGTTCCCGCTGTACACGCCCACCGCCGTCGACAGCTGCGGGGTGTAACCCACGAACCAGGCGGCGACGCTGCCGTCGGTCGTACCGGTCTTACCCGCGACCGGGTGGTCCCACAGTCGTGCCGCCGTACCGGTGCCGCTGTTGACGACCCCTTCCAGCGCGTGGGTGACGTCCGCGGCCGTGGTCTCCTCCAGGGCACGGTTCTCGACGACCTCGGGGCGCTCGTTGTCGCCCGCCTGGTTCACGACCTCCTTGACGACGTGCGCCTCCATGTGCACACCGCCGTTGGCGAAGGTTCCGAACCCACTGGCCTGGTCGACCGGGCGCACGCTGCTCGCTCCGAGCGGCATGACCGGCACCAGCTGGTTGTCGGCGATGCTGCCCTCGGGAAGACCCACGTCGTAGGCGGTCTGGCGGATCTCCTCGAAGCCGACCTCCTGCGCCAGCTCGACGAAGCCCAGGTTGTTGGAGACCTGGGTGGCCTGGGTCAACGTCATGACCCCGCCGGGAGAGTTGCCCGCGTTCTGCACCCGGGACCCTTGAACGTCCCGCGGACCGCGACCGTCCACGGTGGAGTTCAGGCCGTAGCCCTGCTCCAAAGCGGTGGCCAGCACGTACGGCTTGAACGCCGAGCCGGCCTGCGCGGCGCCCAGGAAGGCGCTGTCGTACTGGTTGGCGACGTAGTCGTGACCGCCGTAGAACGCCTTGACCTCACCGGTGGCGGGGTCGATGGTGGTCAGACCGATGTTGACGCCCTCGGGAAGGTTCTCCGGAGGCACCATCGCCTCGACCGACTCATAGGCCGCGTCCATCATGTCCTTGTCGAAGGTCGTGACGATCTTGTAGCCCTGCCGGTTGATGTGGTCCTCGGTGTAGCCCAGACGCTCCAGTTCGCTCAGGGCCTCCTGGAGCATGTACCCCTTGTAGCCACTGATGTCGGCGCCGTCCATGGGCTTCTCCGGCTCAGGGGCGGGGAACTCCATCTGGTCGGCCTCGGCCTGGGTGATGGCCTCGGTCGTGACCAGACCGTTGATGACGTACTGCCACCGGTTCTCCATCGCCGGCGTGGTCTCCACGTCGGCCTGACCGAAGCGGGTCGGCTGTTGGATGGCGGCGGCCAGGAAGGCGGATTCCTCCGCGGTGAGCTCGTCGACGTCCTTGTGGTAGTACGCCTGAGCGGCGGCCTGGATACCGTAGGCCTGACGACCGAAGTAGATGGTGTTGAGGTACTGCTCCATCACCCACTCCTTGTCCTCGTTCTGGTCCACCTTGATCGCGATGATGATCTCTTGGACCTTGCGGGCCACGGTCTGTTCCAGGGACACCCCTTCGTAGTAGTTGCGCACCATCTGCTGGGTGACGGTCGAGCCACCCTGCACCTGCTCGCCGGTGATCGTGGACCACACCGCGCGCGTGGTACCGCTCAGCGAGACACCGGGCTCGGTCCAAAAGCCCCGGTCCTCCGCGGAGATGACGGCTTCGACGACGTGGTCGCCACCGGCGACCATCTCCTCGTAGTCGACCACATCACGGTCCGTGCCGCGATAGGCGAACTCCGTCTCACCATCGGCGAAGTAGAACGTCGACCCCTGCTCGACCGCGTCGGCCTTGGCCGCGTCCGGGATCTCCACCGTGGTGTAGAAGAACGCGAACACACCCGCGCCCGCGATGATCATCAGACCCGTGACGATGAGGAACACGCGCAGGATGCGCCACCACAGCGGCTTCTTGGTCTTCGGCTTCTTGCCGCCCTTGGCCTTGTCGCCGGGACCCTTCGGTCCACCGGGGCCGCCGGGTGGGCCCTTGGGACCTCCGGGGCCGGTCGGACCACCGGGTGCCGCGGCCTGAGCCGAGGCGGGAGCGGCGGACGCTCCCGCGACCCCGCCCGCGGCCGCTGCGGCCGTCGCTGCGGCCGCGGTGGAGGCGTCGTCCTTCTCTGCCTCTTCCCTGGCCTTTTCCTCGCGCTCCGACGTGTAGTCGGAGAACCGTCGAGGCTGCGGCCACATCTCGTCATCGGCCGACGCCGCCTCATGCTCGGCGGTCCGGTCGGTGGCCTCGGGCTTCTCTTCCGGCTGCTCATCCGGGAGAGAAACGAACGCGGTGGCCGCCACCGCGGGCATCGCCTCGGTCGGCTTCGCCTCGTCCTCGGAGTCCGGCTCGTCCTCGGGTTCGGTGGTCGCCTCCGCGGCGGCCACCGGAGAGTCCACCCCGTCCGGCCCTTCAGGACGCTGAGAGCCCTCAGGGCTCCCAGAAGCCGGGGCGGGCGCGGGAGCGTCTTCCTCTTCCGCTGACCCCTCCTGCTCCTCCGCGTTCGCCTGAGAGAGGTTCGGGAGCGGGAAGACACCGGTCGCCTCATTGTCGGGGTCCTCGGCGCGGGCGTTCTCCGCCGCCTCGGTAGCCACCTCCTCGGTCTCCTCCTTGTCCTCCTTGTCCTCTGCCGCGAAGGGGGCGGCGGAGGTGGAGGACTCGGAGTCCGATTCGTTTTCGTCTTCGGCTTCGGCCGTCTCGGCCGTCTCCGAGTCGGTGCTCAAATCAGAAGAGGGCACGTCGTCCAGGCCGTAACCCTGATCGGCCAAAGTCTTGGCCACCCGGTCACGGAAGAACGTGCCACTGGTCTTGAATGCGGCGGCCCCGCCAACGATGAATTCCGGCTCAGGAGTGTCATTCCCTCCGGAATCCCCCTCCGATTTGTCATCATCGGTAGCGGGGACATCACCCTGGGGCGTCGCCTGACTGGACAGCTCCTCTGCAGAGGTGTCGTTCGTCTCCGGCGTATTCGAGTCGGGACGCTGTCCATCCGTCCCGCCGTCGCCGTGTGTGCTCTCGCTCAGCTCCCCGCCCCCATGGCAAATCACGTCCGGCACCGTGCCGTCCTGGTGTTTGACGCGCGAGTGCCCCTGATCGGTTCAGTTCGAGTCAGGACTGAAGCGGTATCCCGGGGAAAATCGCCACCATCATCGCTCCACCCTCACCGTCACGATACCCGCCCGTAACTGTGTCAAGGCCGAATCCGTAACCGCCCGGTGACTTCTTACCAAGGGCTTACCCTCACCCCGCGTGTCACATGGTGTTCGATGAATCACCCCGTGCTCCAAGGGGCGAAGGACCCCTGGAGCCACGAGAACCACGTCGGATCAGGAGGTACGTTCCAACACCCGCATGGAACCGACCACGCGGACCTCCTTGAACCGTCCGGTCTCCAGAGCACGGCGGTAGATGTTGTAGGGCGGACGTCCCCCGTCCTCCGGGTTCGGGAAGACGTCGTGAATGACCAACGCGCCACCGACCGCGATGTGCGGGGTCCAACCCTCATAGTCGTTCTGGGCGGCCTGCTCACTGTGGCCACCGTCGATGAAGAGCATGCCCAACTCGGTGCCCCAGACGGCCGCGACCGCCGTGGACGCCCCCGCGATCGCGATGACCTCCTCGTCCAACCCTGCCCGCGTGATCGTACGTCGGAAGTGCGGAAGTGTGTCGAACTTCCCCGTCTCCGGGTCGATCAGGGTGGCGTCGTGGTACTCCCAACCCTCCTGATGCTCCTCCGACCCCCGGTGGTGGTCCACGGTGATGACCTTCGCCTCCGCCACCCGAGCCGCCGCACCCAGGAACACGGTGGACTTCCCGCAATAGGTCCCGATCTCCACGATCGGCCCCCGGCCGGCGTACTCCACAGCCGTCTCGTACAGGGCCAGGCCCTCATCCGTGGGCATGAAGCCCTTCGCCGCTTCAGCGGCCGCCAACAGCTCCGCCGGGATTGTCTTCGTCATCCGGAGATTGTCCCATTCCCCACCCCCTACTCCCCCACCCCGACCCCGTCATCCACAGGCGGGGAGTTGGGGGTGGTGGTGGGGTTGGTGAGCGTGATCCCATCGATCTTGGGGGAGCCGCTGGTTTCGCCGGTTTCGTGCTGCCCAAGGTCTCCTGGTGGGGTGCCTGGGGTTGGGAGTCTTGGGGTTGTTGGGCGGGGCGGGGGTGGGTTGGTGGGGCGCCTCGGGTAGAGAATCTTCCGGTTGTTGGGCGTTGCTCGGGTGGGTTGGTGGGGCGCCTGGGGTCGAGAGCCTGCCGGTTGTTGGGCGGGGTGGGGGTGGGTTCTCCCTCCTTCCCCGCCGCGTGATTGTTGCCGCCCGCACCGCACGCGTCAAGGCAATGTTGAGTTGCGCATCAGCGTGGTGGGTGGCCTTGACCCGTACGGCACGGGCGGCGGTTTGGCGGCTATCGGGGAAGGGGGGAGAGTGGTTGGGGTCCCAAAGGGCCCTGTGGGCCTGCGGCCCACTCCGGCCGCAGCCGGCCGGATGCCTTCCCCTCCCTCTGGTGTCCTCGTGGGCCGCGTCGCCACTACGTGACGGGTCCGGTCACGAAGGACCCGCTACAGGTGGGGTTCGGGGCGAGGCGCGTCCCCGCGGTGGCTGGCTCTGGTCTTTTCAGCGATGATCTTGCTCGTAGCGCCATGTTGGGCGCCCAACATGGCGCTACGGACAAGATCGTTTCCATTCAGAGCCCCTTCCCTCGAATTCGCCAGGAGTATCTCCGTGATAGACGGATCCGGCCATAAGGAAAAGGGGTTGCGGGTAACCCGAAACAGGGGTCCTCGTATGGTATGAATGCTGGCCCCAGAATTCGGTCAATAAACTCGCGGGTAGGCCTGCCGTTCTTGGGGGTGTTCGCATATAATCAGAGTATGAGCTTTCCTCCCCACGCACCGCGCCCGGCCGGGAACACCCCGGTCGATAAGGCGATGGCGGGTGCGCGGGAGATGGCGGTGGAATTCTCCGGCCGGGATATCCCGTTCGGGTGCGAGGGCGATGTGCTCGCACAGTTTCGCCGGCTCAACCAGGAAACAGACCGGATCCGCTACGGGATGTTGCCCGCCCTGGCCCGTATGGAGGCCACCGGTTCTCTGTTGGAAGAGGGTGGCCAGCGCAGTATCCAGGCGTGGATCACCCACCAGTGGGGGACCTCCCCGGCCGAGGCCAAGAGCCTTGCCACCCTCGCCCGCGCTTTGTACAAGCAGCAACTGCCCTTGGTGGAAGAAGCCTTCCAAGGTGAGGTCTTGTCGCTGGGTGAGGCGTGCGCCATCGCGACCTCCACCGAAAAGGCTGTGGGTGAGTGGGCGAAAGTCCTGGAAACGGCGGATGAGGAATTCCGTGCCCAGCGTCCTTCGGTGGAGGGGTTTCGGGCCCGGTTGGAACTCGGGTTGATCGGTTTCAAGGCCGAGTGCCCGCAGGCTTCGGTGCGCCAGTTGCGGGACGCGGCGAAATGGTTCGTCGCCCGCCTGGACCCGGATAAGGCCGACCGGGACTACGACGAAACGTTCGAGAACCGGGGCGCCCAATTCTCGCCCACATTCGAGGGTGGGTTCCTGCTGCGGATGTGGGGGCCTGGGGCCGACCACGAGCTGATCCAGGCCGCCCTGGAGGCCTACACCGAACCGTATGGGCCGGAGAACGCGGCGATGCCGAAGCATCAGCGAGTCTATGACGCGATGATGCGGATCTTCGAGACCGCTCTGACCCACCGGGGTTGCTCCAGCCTGAGCCGCCAACCGTTGGCCACGTTGAACATCACCGTCCCCCTCAAACGCTTCCTCGGAGACGGCACCGCAGAGCCCGCCACCACCGAGGATGGTGTGGTCCTCCCCGATCAGATGGTGGCCCGTTTGACCCCCCACAGTTGGTTGCGCCGGTTCCTCACCGACGAACAAGGCCGCACCCTGCTGGACGTGGGGCGAAAGCAGCGGTGCGCCCCGGACCCGGTCCGCCAAGCGGCCGGGTTCAAGAAGCCCTACTGCGAGTGGCACCAGGGCTGCGACATGCCGCGTAGCTGGTCGCAGTACGACCACATCGTCCCCTTCTCCCA